>JANMSL010000560.1:0-1700 GCA_031389245.1 Lysobacterales bacterium
TCCAAGACCTACGGCATGCCGGGTTGGCGACTGGGTTTTGTTGCCGGCCCCGAGGCTTTGGCACAGGCGATCGTCACCCTCAATTCCAACCACATCACCAATGTGTCTGAGATGGTGAATGCCGCGGGCACGGCGGCGCTGTCCGGTCCTCAGGATCTGCCAGCTGCCAAGTGCAAAGAGTTTCAACACAAACGCGATGAAGTGATGGCGACGATGAACTCGATCGTTGGCCTCAAATGTCCGTTGCCGCGCGGCGCGTTTTATGTATTTCCGGATATCAGCGTAGCGTTCGGCAAGTCGCATCAGGGCACGAAGATCAGCAACGATGTCGACCTCTGCAGTGCCTTGCTCGATAGCAAAGGCGTCGCCGTGGTGCCGGGTTCTGCCTTCGGCGAACCTCGTGCGATCCGTATTTCTTATTCGTGCAAGCCAGCGGAATTGACCGAAGGCCTGCGCCGGTTTGCGGAGTTTTTCGCAGAGTTGAACTGAGTTCATCCGGTGGTCGCGTGGTTTGCCGATTTCCGATTCACTTATTGATCGTGTTTAGGGAACCTCTGAACGAGTTCGAAACCTGGATAGCCTCCTGAGTCAGGGGCGAAAAACCGCAGGTTTTTGAGGGTGTGGCAAACGATAAGCTGTACAGCGAAGTCGAAGTGGTGACTTATTCAGACCTTCCTTAGGAGTGTTGACCATGAAAGCCCCCGTCCGTGTTGCCGTTACCGGCGCCGCCGGCCAGATCGGTTACTCGCTGCTGTTCCGCATCGCCTCTGGCGAGATGCTGGGCAAAGATCAGCCGGTGATCCTGCAATTGCTCGAGCTGCCGATGGAAAAAGCCCAGGCCGCACTCAAGGGTTGCATGATGGAACTTGAGGACTGTGCATTCCCGTTGCTCGCCGGGATGATCGGCAGTGATGATCCGATGGTCGCATTCAAGGATGCCGACGTCGCCATTCTGGTCGGTGCCATGCCGCGCGGCCCCGGTATGGAGCGCAAAGATCTGCTGCTGAAGAACGCCGAGATTTTCACTGTGCAGGGTAAAGCGCTCAATGCTGTGGCCTCACGAATGGTCAAGGTGTTGGTGGTTGGCAATCCGGCCAATACCAACGCCTACATCGCAATGAAATCGGCACCCGATCTGCCGGCAAAAAACTTCACCGCAATGTTGCGTCTCGATCACAACCGCGCGCTGAGTCAACTCGCCGCCAGGGCAAAGGTCGCCGTGGGCGACATCGACAAGCTGATCGTTTGGGGCAACCACAGCCCGACCATGTATCCAGACTACCGCTTCGCCACCGTTACCGGCGCGTCCCTGAAAGACAAGATCAACGATGCCGATTGGAACGCCAACACTTTTATCCCACAGGTGGGCAAGCGCGGAGCCGCAATCATCGAAGCGCGCGGATTGTCATCCGCCGCGTCTGCCGCCAATGCCGCCATCGATCATATCCATGACTGGGTGCTCGGTAGTAAAGGCAAGTGGGTCACCATGGGCGTCGCCTCCGACGGTAGCTATGGTATTCCGGAAGGCGTGATGTACGGCGTGCCAGTGACCACGGCGAATGGCGAATACACCCGCGTAACCGGACTCGCGATCGATACCTTCTCCCGCGAGCGCATGGACATGTTGAGAATCAGAATGTGGGGTTGTCAGCAATGATCTCAATCTATCTTATCTTCTGGATGGAGTTTGCTGCTGCGAT
>JANMSL010000595.1:0-8356 GCA_031389245.1 Lysobacterales bacterium
TCCCTACGTAATGATCTTCGCCAACAACTATGGCGAATGCCTGACCCGCATGCGCCGCTTTGATCAGGCCGAGTCGCTGCTGCTGAAGACCCAGTCGGCACTGAGCAAGTCCTTGGGCTCGAAGCATGATCGCGTAGCGAAGGCACGCGCCCGACTGGCCGATCTGTACGACGCCATGCAGCAGCCTGAGCGCGCCGCGCCTTGGCGTCGACCGCCGGTTGAAGCACCGGATTGAATGCGGGCACGCAGCAACCGCACACTAACCGTCCACTGAATCGTCCACAGGACCAAAGCCATGCCGCGCGCGAACCCAACTCTCCAGCAAGGCCCCATCAGCATCCGCAGGCTGGACAGCATCACTGCGCTCAAAGCCGCGCATAAGGTAATGGCGGAGCTGCGACCGCATCTGGATCTGCAACAGTTTCTCGTCCTGGTGCAGGAAATGCGCGGCGAAGGCTATCGCGTGGCTGGCCTGTTCGATGGCGGAGCGCTTCGCGCCGTGGCCGGCTATCGCGTACTGACCATGCTGGTGCGCGGCCGAAGTCTGTACGTGGATGATCTGGTCACCAGCGCCGAAATGCGTGGCAAGGGCTACGGCAAACTGTTGCTCGACTGGTTGATGCGCGAGGCAAGACGACAGCGCTGCAACGAATTCCATCTCGACTCCGGCGTGCAACGTTTTGCCGCACATGCCTTCTATTTTTCGCGCGGCCTGCACATCGCCAGTTATCACTTCGCAACCGGATTGAAATAGCACGCTTTGCACGTGCACAACCCGTGTGCCACGCCGGGCGGACCAGCGCGGCACGTTTGAGCCCGATGTGTCGCTGCGGCCGATGCGCGGCCAATACTCTTGTCGCCCGCGGACCAACGTGCGCCAGGTGATCTCTTCGCGCGGCCTGGATCTGATTGTTGCGCTGCCAATGATCTGCGCTGCAGGCTCTGCGCGTATGTGGTGATCAGGTACGGCAAGGTGCCGCACCAATCAACGCCCAAAGCTGAGTGGCTGAGTTCAGCCCGATGCACGGCGCACAACAAGCACACAGGACTACTTCCATGAAACCTACACTGCTCACCGCGACGCTGGCGCTTTGTTTGATAAGCGCTGTGCATGCAGATACAACCGGTCAGGCCTCGGCACGACCCGAATTTGGCAAGGACCTCTCCGTCGATGTCTCGTCGGGATTTGGCGTGGAAGGCAAACGCGCCGGTCTGGCCAACGAAACCTGGCGCTGGAACGGCGTCGCCCGCATCGATGGCAACGACGCGCCGGACATGCAGGCCGCGCTGACAACGACAAAATCATTCGACGAAGCGAACGCGCACAGTGAGCGTCGCGGTCCGCGCGCATCACACCAACGCTGGATCGCGGTGAATCTGGATACCGGCTTCGAATACAGCGTCGACATGCCGCGTGCGTTTGCGCACCAGATCCATCGCTACGCCGAATCGACCGGTTCGAACATGGGCGACCCACGCGCCAACAACCAGCCGCAGCAGATCGACGCCGCGCTGCCCGAAGCCAAAGGCTGGAGCAACGGCGTTGACACGCGCACACGCCGCTTTGACAACACCAGCTACCCGTTCCGTGCCATGGGCCAGATGGCCGGCGGCGATCGCTCCGGATGTTCCGGCACGTTTATCGCACGCAACATCGTATTGACCGCCGGGCACTGCATCTACAACCGCGGTTCAGATTCGTTCTATTCCAAGGCCGCGACGCAGTTTCGTCCGGGCCGCGAAGGCGACTGCAATGACGCCAGCTGCGAACCCTACGGCGCGCACAATGCGATCTGGTACTTCACGCCGGCCGAGTTCCGCGAAAACGCCAATCCTTGGCCCTACGACTACGGCATCATGGTGGTGGGCGGCTATCCCGGCGATCAAACCGGCTGGCTCGGCTACTACGCGCTGACCGACGACGCGATGCAGGATTTCTGCGACGACACGCTGTTCAGCACTGGCCGCTGCTTCAACCGCGGCTACCCAGCCTGCGGCCTGTCCGGTGCGCCCGAAGTTTGCGAACAGGGCTGGGCTTACCAGGACACCAACAACTGCCAGATCGGTGGGTTCGGCTCGGCGGTCAACGACGGCTGGAACTCGCGCGTTCGCGTCAGTTGCGATCTGAGCGGCGGCCATTCCGGCTCGGCCATGTTTACCGATGCCTGGGCGGGTAACAAGAAAGTCGTGTTCGGTGTGGCCAGCACGCAGGACGCCAACTTCGAATTTCCGAACGTGTTTCGCCGCATCACACCGAACGTGCTGGACGCAATCAGCTACTTCAAGGCAGCTTACCCATAATCAACGGGTCGTTGAACACGCGGCGAAACGCGCCGCGTGTTCCAGTGCAACCGACACCTGAGTGACAGGTCACAACCGCGATTGGCGTAAGGAAGGATGATCATCCTGACGCGAATCCGGAGTGCGAACATGTGGCGTTTCCTGTTGATTCTGATGCTGTTGATGCTCGGCCACGCCCAGGCGGCGCCACTGATCTGGTACGCCGATGCGCCTCGCGCCGGACTGCTCGACGGTAGCTGGACCACGCACGATCTGGCCAACACCGCGCCGGTGCATGCCGGTACATTTTCGATTCGCATGGAGCCAGACTTTTACGGCGGTGTGTATCTCTACAACCGTGCCGAGAAAATCCGCTTCGACGCCTATCAATCGCTCACTCTGTGGGTGCACGGCGGCACCACCGGGGCACAGCGTCTGGAGTTGTTGCTGACCTACGAGGGGCTCAACGTCGCTTCGTTGAACATCAACAACTACGTCAGTGGCGGCGCCATTGCCGCTAACACCTGGCGTCAGGTGACCATTCCCTTCGACGCCGTGACCACGCTCACCCACGGCGCTTTTGATGGCGTGATCGTGATGGATTTTTCCGGCAACAATCAGGGCCTGGTCTATCTCGATGATATTCAGTTCAACGAGCGCGTCACGCCACTCGCGGCCGCCAATGTCACGGCGACGGTAAACCTCGGTGTGAACCGGCGTGCCATCGACCCGGATATCTATGGCGTCAATTTCGGCAGTAATGCCCAGCATGCGGACCTGCGCTATCCGCTGCGCCGCTCGGGCGGCAACAGCACCACGCGGTTGAATTGGGAGTCCGATTCGCACAACACCGCGTTCGATTATTTCTACCAGAATATCGCCGATGGTCCGGGCACTGGGCTTCCGGGCAATTCGACGATCAACCAATTCATCGAATCGACGCGCGCCCAGGGTGGCGATGCCATGGTGACCATTCCGACCATAGGCTGGAAACCGATTGGTGATCGCATCAAGCGCTGGGGTTTCTCGATCATCAAGTACGGCCCGCAGGACAGCAATGAATGCGCGATCTACAACCCGGCGCCGCCGTGGTGCAGTGTCGATGCCGGCAATGGTGAATGCGCCAATGTAGTCAACAACACCGGGTTCTGTGTCAATGGCAAGATCGTCAACAACGTCATCAGCGACACCTCGGTGGTGCAAACCGCGGCCAATATCCAGAGTTGGGTCACGCACCTGTTGTCGCGTCCAGGCGCCACCGCGCCCGGCACCACGCGCATGTATTCGCTCGACAACGAACCGATGCTGTGGAACTCCACGCATCGCGATATCCATCCGCTGCCGCCGACCTATGACGAGATCTGGACACGTGGCCGTGATGTGGCATTGGCGATCAAGTCGATCGATGCACAGGCCAAGGTGATGGGGCCAGTCACCTGGGGATGGTGCGATTTATTCACCTCGGCGGCCGATGCCGCCATTGGGCCAAGCTGCGTCGATGGGCCCGATCGCCAGAACCATGGCGGAATGCCTTACGTCGAGTGGTACCTGCAACAGGTCTGTGCCCACGAGACCCAATTCGGTATCCGGCCGGTGGACTATCTCGACATACATTTCTATCCGCAAGGCAATGTCACCGGTCTTGGCGGTTCGTCTGATTCCGAGTTGCCCGATGACTCGGCCCGGCGCCTGCGTTCACTTCGTGAACTCTACGACCCGACCTACACATCGGAATCCTGGGTCGGTGATCAGGTTCAGCTGTTGCCGCGGTTGCGGGCGTGGATGAACGCCCGCTGCCCGGCGATGAAACTGGCGCTCACCGAATACAAGTGGGGGCCGGACCACGGCCCGAGTGGTGCTCTGGCCCAGGCCGAGGCGCTGGCCATCTTTGGCCGTGACGGCGTCGACCTGGCCGCACGCTGGGTAGCACCTGCCGACGCCTCGCTGAGCGAGACCGCGTTTCGCATGTATCTCGACTACGACGGGTTGAATACACGCGTGATTGGCGACAGCGTACAGACGCTGTCCAGCAACGCGGCCGAACTGGGCGCGTATGCCATCGATCAGGCCGGAAGCAAACTGCGCGTGCTGTTGTTCAATCGCGCCACCGCGCCGCGCAACATCACGCTGAATGTGTCGAGTGCACTCAACGGTTCCTGGCAGGCCTACCGCTTCGATGCGGGCCAACCGCTGACCCAGGTCGGCAGTGGATCGATCAATGGCACCAGCCTGTTGTTGAACGCGGTGCCTGGGCGCTCGGCCACGCTGCTGGTGTTGCCATCGCCGGGCGCCGTGGGCGGCGAATTATTTGGCAACGGCTTCGAGTAACAACAAGCGTTGCACGAGCCGCTTCTGTGGGAGCGGCTTGACCAGCTGCGCTGTTGAAAGCAGCCGCGAAGCTCTCGTGGTACCCATCCATCCACCAGCCAGTTGCATTGATCCGAACCGCGCGCCTCACGACATCGCCCGATCAAGGCGCACTCCCGTTCCCTCTGCCCAAACTGCGCCACGCGTCACCGATGTCCCGAGGACACTGCTTTAGTCTTGCTCGCGAAATCATTGGGGAACACTGGATGCACAAGCTCGTATCGATCAGCTGGCAGCGCCTGCTGCTGTGCGGCCTGTTGTGGATGACGTCATCGTTGCATGCACAGGTTCTGTTCGGGGATGGCTTCGAGAACAATGTGGCGGGGCCGTTCAACGACATCGACGCGGCGCGTTTTCTCGATCAGGCCACGTTTGGCCCGCGCCCGCAGGACATCGCGCGGCTGCGCCAACTCGGCTATAACGCCTGGCTGGAAGAGCAGTTCAACGCCGCGATCTCGTTGGAGACGCCGCATCTGGACTGGATCAGGACACGCCCCTCCGGACAGAACGGCGTTTATCGACAGGCGCGATTGGAGGCGTGGCTGACGCATGCCGCCCAACTGGCCGATCCGTCCAACCCGTTGCTCACGCACAATGATCAACTTCGGCAGCGCGTAGCGTTTGCGCTATCCGAACTGATGGTGGTGTCCGACAGCAATGCGGCGCTGTTGTATCAACAATGGGGCCTGGCCAACTACAACGATCTGCTCGCGCAGAATGCTTTCGGCAACTATCGAACGCTGCTCGAAGGTGTGACCAAACACCCGGCGATGGGCACGTTTCTGAATATGCTCGGCAATCGCAAACCCAATGCGACGCTGAACATCCGCCCGGACGAGAACTATGCGCGTGAAGTGCTGCAACTGTTTTCGATCGGTTTGAACCAACTCAATCTGGATGGCACCGAAGTTCTGGTTGGTGGCCAGCCGGTACCCACTTACAACCAGAACGTGGTGCGCGGTTTTGCGCACGTATTCACCGGTTGGAATTGGCCTGGATGCAGCGTCGCTGACTACGACGACTGTGCCCCGGGCAACCCCTACGATCCCGAGTGGGTCCAACCGATGCAGGCCGTCGAAGGCTTGCACGACACCACCACCAACAAGCAATTGTTGAACTACGCCGGCGTCGCGCTGCCCGCTGGTCTGCTGGTGAGCGGCGGCAGTGCCCAGCAGGAGATGACCGCGGCGCTCGACAATGTGTTCTTTCACCCCAATGTCGGCCCGTTCGTCGCGCACCATCTGATTCAACGGCTGGTCACCAGCAATCCGACGGCGGCCTATGTGCAGCGTGTAGCGACGGTGTTCAACAACAATGGCAGCGGCGTGCGTGGTGATCTCAAGGCGGTGGTGAAGGCGGTGCTGATGGATGCGGAAGCGCGCTTCGGGCAGCAGAGCGCACCAGCCACGTTCGGCAAGATGCGCGAACCCCTGCTTAAGTTGGTGCAGCTGTGGCGACTGACCACGCCGCGTTCGGTGAACGGCCGCATCAATCTGATCGCAGCTCCGCATGAGCAATACGGCCAATCGCCGCTGAGCGCGCCGTCGGTATTCAACTTCTTCAAACCTGACTACGCGCAACCCGGCGAAATTCGCAATGCGGGGCTGGTCTCGCCCGAGTTCCAGATTGCTACCGATACGCTACTGGTTTCCGGCCCGAACGACTATGGCTGGCGCATCTTCTACTTCTACGTCGGCAGTCCATATAGTTATGCGCAGGATCCCGATCAGATGCTGATGGACTACGCCGAGTTGCGCGGCCTGGCCGCCAATCCGGCGCAGCTGGTCGAACGCATCAATCTGGCGTTGCTCGCCGGGCGCATGTCCCAGTTCATGAAGCAGGTGCTGATCACCCGCTTGAACGCGCTGCCGATGACCGATGCCGGATTGTTACGGGTACAGCACGCGCTGTATCTGACGCTGATCTCGCCCGAATACTCCATCCAGAAATAGGCCACGACCATGAACTTCAACCGTCGCGAGTTCCTGCGTCGCTCCATCCACACCGCACTCGGCGGTGCGGGTTTGTATACCGCTCTGGGGAACCTGCAACTGGTCTCTGCCGCGGCCCAAAACAACATCGGCAAAGGCGCACCTGGCGACTACAAAGCCCTGGTCTGCGTGTTCCTGTTTGGCGGCAATGACAGTTGCAACACCATCGTGCCCTACAGCGCACCGCACTACGGTATTTATCAGGCAACCCGGCCTGCGGTCGCGCTCAGCCAGGCGTCGATCGCGGCGCGATCGTTGCTGCCTCAGGCAATCACGCCGGGCCTTCCCGGCGGGCCACCCAGCGACGGCGCGAGTTATGGTCTGCATACCGTCATGCCGGAGCTGCGCAGTCTGTTCAACACCCAACGTGCCGCGATCGTCGGTAATGTCGGCACCCTGCTCGGGCCGATCACCCAGGCGCAATATCAGAACGGAACGCACGCGGCGCCGCCGCAGTTGTTTTCGCACGATGATCAGGCCAACTACTGGCAAACCTCACGTCCCGAAGACAGCAACGCCAACGGCTGGGGCGGGCGCATCGCCGATCTGCTGTATGCGACCAACTCCAATCAGCAGTTGCCGATGACCATTTCCGTTTCCGGGCAGAACCTGTTCCAGCGTGGCGCCAATATCAACCAGTATGTGATGGGCGCGAGTGGTGTGCCGCCGATCGAGTTCCTGGAGATTTACCAGAATGAACTTGGCGTCGATGCCTACAATGCGCTGATGGCGCAGGGTACGCAGGCGCATATGTTCGAGCGCGGCTACGCCAGTGCAATGCGGCGTTCGGTCGCCACCTACGAAATGGTCAACACCGCATTGAACGCGGCGACACCACTGACCACAACCTTCTCCAATGGCACCCTCGGTCAGCAGCTGCGCATGGTGGCGCAGATGATCAACGTCCGCGCCGCGTTGGGTATGCAGCGGCAGGTGTTCTATGTCGGCCTCGGCGGTTTCGACACGCACAACGACCAGCTCGCCACCCACGCCAATATCCTCACCGATCTGTCGCAGTCGTTGCAGTCGTTCTACAACGCCACCGTGGAAATGGGCTTGTCGGAAAGTGTCACCACGTTCACCGCGTCTGATTTCGGGCGTACGCTGTCGACCAATTCCGATGGCACCGACCATGGCTGGGGTGGGCACCACTTCGTCGTTGGCGGCGCCGTGCGCGGTGGCCGTTTCTTCGGCGCGATGAATTCCCTGGCGCAGACCAACAACCCGAATGACGCCGGCTACGGCCAGATCATCCCGACCACCGGCGTTGATCAGTACGCGGCAACGTTGGCGAGTTGGTTCGGTGTCGATGCTGGCGGCATCGCCGATATATTCCCTTCGTTGCCGATGTACAACACGGCCAATCTTGGCTTCATGGCCTAGGCAGTCCAGTACTCGACCGGTTCGCCATCCTTGATCTCAGCAACGATTCTGCGTTTGTAGCACGCATTGTCGCCGCAACTATTCTTGGCATTACCCATGCATGCACTCGCATCCGAGTATGCGATGCAGTTCCCGGCTGGCGGCTGCTGTAGCTCAATGAGCTGACTCGGGAGCGGCGCTCAGCCGCTCCGCGTTGCGCGCACTACAATTCGCGATGACTACAAACCAAGGCGACCTCCTCGCCAACCCCGACGGCGGCTGGTTTTGCCGCAGTGGCTGCGGCGCGTGCTTCATTGCGCTGTCGATCAGCTCAGCGATACCGGGAATGCCGCTCG
>JANMSL010000613.1:0-12458 GCA_031389245.1 Lysobacterales bacterium
TGAACCATGCGCAAGTCGCCGAGCTGGGGCCCGGTGATGCCATTTTCATTCCCAGCATGTGGTGGCACCACATCGAAGCACTCGACAGCTTCAATGTGCTGGTCAACTACTGGTGGCGGCAATCACCCGAGTACATGGATACGCCAATGAATGCGCTGATGCTCGCACTCATGAGCATCCGCGATCTGCCGGTCGAACAACGCAAGGCTTGGCGGAATATCTTTCGTCACTATGTTTTCGAGCCCGATGACGGCACGGTCGGTCATATTCCGGAACACGCGCGCAGAGTGTTGTCGCCGCTCGATGCGAAAACGGCAAGAGAACTGCGTGCACAACTGCTGAAACGATTCAATCGCTGAGGGGACACTGACTTGCACGAGACAAACGCACCTGAGGGGGAGCGCAAACCGATCAGGCGGATCGTGATCGCTGGCGGCGGCACTGCCGGCTGGATGGTCGCTGCAGCCCTGTCCAAGACACTGGGCAAGGTGCTCGATATCAAGCTGATCGAATCCGATGAAATCTCGACCGTGGGCGTCGGCGAGGCCACCATTCCCACGCTGGTGACCTTCCACCGATTGCTCGAGATCAACGAGCAGGAATTCATGGCGGCTACGCAGGCCACATTCAAGCTCGGCATCAGCTTCGAGAACTGGCGCAATCTCAACGAGGACTACATTCATTCTTTTGGACTGACCGGCAAGGATCACTGGACGGCTGGCTTTCAGCATTTCTGGTTGAAAGGCCGCGAGCGGAGTCTGGCCGGCGAATACGGCGACTACTGTCTGGAGCTCAAGGCCGCGCAGCAGGATCGCTTCGCGCACTTGCCACGTGGCGGAATGAACTACGCTTTCCACATGGACGCGGGGCTGTATGCCAAGTTCCTGCGCAAATTCAGCGAAGGCTTCGGCGTGCAGCGCATTGAAGGCAAAATTATTGAAGTGAAAACCGCTGCGACCAAAGCCGGCGAAGTCAAACTCGGTGAAGTCAAACCCGATGCAGCGCCGACACAGATCAAAGCGCTCAGGTTGGACTCAGGGCTGGAAATCGAAGGCGATCTGTTCATCGACTGCACCGGATTCCGTGGCCTGCTGATCGGACAAACCCTGGGCGTGGACTATGAAGACTGGTCGCACTGGCTGTACTGCGACAGCGCGATCGCACTGCAGACCCAATCGGTAGCCGATGCGGTGCCCTACACGCGCTCAATCGCGCGCGAGGCTGGCTGGCAGTGGCGCATCCCGCTGCAGCATCGTGTCGGTAACGGCATCGTGTACAGCAGCCGTTACCTCGATGACGCACAGGCGGCCGAGTGCTTGCTGGCCAATGTCCAAGGCGCAGCGCTGACCGAGCCGCGGGTGATCAGGTTTCGGCCCGGCCAGCGTCGCAAGACCTGGAGTGGCAACTGCATCGCCATCGGCCTGGCCAGCGGCTTCCTCGAGCCGATCGAGTCGACCAGCATTCATTTGATCCAGCGTGGCATCGTCCGCCTGATGCAGATGTTTCCCGGCAACGGCATCTGCCAATCCGACATCGACGAATACAACCAGCAGACCAGTTCGGAGATTGAGCACATCCGGGATTTCATCGTGCTGCATTACCACGTGACCAACCGACAGGACACGCCGTTCTGGCGTGCGTGCCGTGCCATGGACATTCCGCCATCGCTGCGCCACCGCATTGAGCTTTTCCGCGAGAGCGGCCGCGTGTTCCGCGTACCCAACGAATTGTTTGCGGAAAACTCCTGGATTCAGGTCATGCTCGGGCAGGGCATCTTGCCGCAGCAATATCATCCAGTTGCCGATCTGATGGGAGATGCGGAACTGTCGCAGTTTCTGCAGGGCATCCGCGCGTCGGTCGACAACACCGTCAAGCAATTGCCGGCGCATCAGGCTTACGTCGAGAAATATTGCAAGGCACCGGATATGCGCGTTGCAACCGGATAAGCAACAACGCAATGGCGAGCAACGGGGAATGTGATGACGATCTGGCAGAGGCTAGTGAAGAATTTCACCCGCGCAATGTCGGCAGTGCTGGTCATGACGGCCTTTGACCAGACCCTGTCTGCCGCCGAGAAACCGTTTACGTGGCCAAACGGTGCCAAGGCGGCAGTCAGTCTGGCCTATGATGACGCGATCAATTCGCAGCTCGATCACGCGATCCCGGCGCTCGACAAGCACGGATTGAAGGGCAGTTTCTATTTGACCCTGAGCAGCGAGACGCTGAGCAAGCGGCTGTCCGAGTGGCGCGCCGCCGCAGCCAATGGACACGAACTGGGAAACCACACGCTGTTTCATCAGTGCTCGCGCAAGGCGCCTGGCCACGAGTGGGTCAGCGTCGAAAACGATCTGGACAACATCAGTGTGGCGCAACTGACAGCGCAGATCCGTGTTGGGAACATCATGCTTCAGGCGATCGATGGCAAGACCGAGCGCACGTTTACCGTGCCCTGCGGCGAGGTCAAGGCCGCCGGACAGAATTACCTGCCGCAAATTCAAGCGGACTTCGTGGCGATCAAGTCGGGTGGTGGAGCCGTCATACCCGATATGAAACGACTCGATCCTTACGCCGTTCGAGTCGTCGCACCCACTGACGTCAGCGGCAAGCAACTCATCGACCTGGTGAATGCGGCCGCCGACCAGGGCACCATGATCAACTTTACTTTCCACGGCATCGGTGGCGATTATCTGAGTGTGTCCAACGAAGCGCACGAGGAGCTACTCGCCTACCTCACCGCCCAGCGGAAGATCTTCTGGACCGATACCTTCATCAACATCATGAAGTACGCCAAGCAAGAACAGAAGAGAACGCAGTAGTCGCCAGCACGACCGCGCCAATAGGAGCGCGACCGGCGTATGGCTATTCGTCTTCTCACACTGCCGCGTGCGGGCGACGGCAGGCGACAGACCCGCCTGGCAGTACCCGAACAGGCATGCCCAACTTGAGCGCGATCTGGCTTCCGCGACAGGAAAATTTCGCGCGTCCCGAAACGCTGTCAACGAACAGATGACAACGCTGTCATGTTTAGCTAAAGTCGCCCTGGTACGGATCGGGTCGCTGGTGCAATTGCCGCGTTCGAGTCAAATGCCCGGAATCGATGCTTGCTGCAGCCCGTCAACGGTTTGTGCATTCGTATGCGTAGTCGTTTTATCGCTCGCGTCATTGCGAGCGAGCCAGTCCGATCGTTAGGCTTGGGTGGCAACTTGGTCGAGCGGCGAGCGTCGCGATGTGCGGCGACGATTTGTTGGAGCGCAAGTTGTGCGCATATTCAAAGGTGGCCGCGAGGCCGGTCCAGTCGCTGCACCGTCGTCATGAATGGGGATGCTGATGAAACTGTCGTTGCTGGATACCTCGATCGTTATCGCCTATCTGATCGGAATTTTCGTACTGGCACAGTGGGTGTCGCGCGAAAAGGCCGGGCACCAAAAAACCGCGCAGGACTATTTTCTCGCCAGCCGCGCTCTGCCCTGGTGGGCGATCGGTGCGTCGTTGATTGCCGCCAACATCTCGGCGGAACAAATCATCGGCATGTCCGGTTCGGGTTATGCCCTCGGCCTCGCCATCGCCTCTTATGAATGGATGGCAGCACTTACGCTGCTGATTGTCGGCAAATTTTTCTTGCCGATATTTCTGCGCAACGGCATCTACACCATGCCGCATTTTCTGGAACAGCGCTACGGCACACGCATCCGCACACTGATGGCGGTGTTTTGGCTGGGGCTGTACATCTTCGTCAATCTGACCTCGATCCTCTGGCTTGGCGCCATTGCGGTATCGCAGGTGACCGGAATGGATCAGATGCTGGCGCTGATTCTGATTGCTGCGTTTGCGTTGATGTATCAACTGTACGGCGGCCTCAAAGCGGTGGCACTGACCGACATTGTGCAAGTGACCTTGCTGGTACTCGGCGGACTGGTGATCGTCTACATCACGCTGAATCAGGTCAGTGGCGATACCGGCGTGGTCGCTGGATTCATGAAGCTATGGAATGAACACCCCGGCCATTTCCAGATGATCCTGACGCCGGACAATCCGTTCTACAAGGACTTGCCCGGACTGAGCGTGTTGATCGGCGGTATGTGGATCATGAATGTCAGCTACTGGGGATTCAATCAGTACATCATCCAGCGCGCGCTCGCTGCCAAGGACATTCGCGAAGCGCAGAAAGGCGTGGTGTTTGCCGCCTTCCTCAAGCTGTTGATGCCGGTGGTGGTGGTCTTGCCGGGCATCGCTGCGGTGGCGTTGGCGCAAGGATTGGCCAAACCCGACCAGGCCTATCCGACGATGATGGCGTTCTTGCCGCCCGGCCTGCTGGGCCTGGTGTTTGCCGCACTGGTGGCAGCGATCGTGGCCTCGCTCGCTTCCAAGATCAATTCGATCGCCACCATTTTTACGCTCGACGTGTACGCCAAGCTGGGCAGCCATGCCGAGAAGCCGAGTGAACTGAAGCTGGTGCGTATCGGGCGTATCGCCGCGGCGCTGGCGGTGATTGCTGCAGTACTCAGCGCCAAACCGCTGCTCGGCAGTTTTGATCAGGCATTCCAGTACATCCAGGAATACACCGGCTTCTTCACTCCGGGCATCGTAGTGATTTTCATGCTCGGTCTATTCTGGAAACGCGCCAATGAAGCCGGTGCATTGGCCGCAGCGATCGGTTCGTTTGGGCTGTCGATTGCGCTCAAGTTCGCCTGGCCTGCGCTACCGTTCATCGATCGCGTCGGGTTGGTGTTCCTGCTCGCGCTGGTACTTGCCGTTGTCGTCTCCCTGCTCGGCAAGGCCAGCCCGGAGAAAGATTTCATTCGCACGGATGACGTCGCCTATTCCACTTCGTCGAGTTTCAACATCGCCTCGGTCGGCGTGGTTGCCATACTGATCGCGCTTTACGCGACGTTCTGGTGAGAACCGGCGCCAGAGTTCGCCGCAACATGGGTTAACCGCTCCACGAAGGTCGCCAGAGGGCCTTCGCTTCGAGACTGTTGATGAGCGATAACCTGCGGCGGCATGCGTCGCAGCTACACGGTCGTGTTCAACTGCGCCGTTGCGTTGACTTCGGCGACGGCGCGTCGCGATGCGTCGATGTGCGGGCTATTTCAATCAGGCTTTGTGCTTCCTCGATCAGTTCACGCATCGCCGCCTCAGCACCGACGGCATCGCCAGCGAGAATCGCATCAGCGACTTTCTTGTGGTCGGCCACGCTCGCCAGGCGAACACCTTTGTAATGATTGGTCGTGCGAATGCTTGAACGCAGTGCGGTGGCGACCAGTTCGCGCATTTGCTTCAGAAAACGATTGCCGCTTGCTTCGAGTACCGCGATATGGAACGCGATATCCGAATCGAGCGGATCGTCATTGCCTAGTTCGGCAGCGCGCATACGGTCGATCGTCGCCATGATGTGGGCGAGCTCGGCTCGGCTTGCGCGTTGCGCGGAAAGCGCAGCAGCAGCCGGTTCGATGGCGAGACGCACTTCGGTGAACTCAGCCAGCAAGTCGAGTGAAAACTGTCGTTCCAGCAACCAGCGCAATACATCGGGGTCAAGCAGGTTCCATTGCGGCTCGGGCACCACCGAAGTCCCCTGCCGCGGCCGCGCACGCAGCAACCCTTTCGCGGTGAGCATTTTCACCGCCTCGCGCAGCACGCTGCGACTGGCGTTGTAGCGCGTGCACAATTCTGCCTCCACCGGAAACGGCTTGGACGCCGAAAAAACACCGGTCACGATCGCGCTACCCAGATCATGCACGATGCTGAAGGTGAGGTTGTGGCCGGCACGTCGTGGCACGGGCGTCTTCTTGGTGGTCATCTCGAATCCGGGTCGCTATCAGCCGGGCAGCTCGAAACGTGCGTCGGCCATTCCGGTCGTCCCGACCTCATACACCAACACATTGCCGGCAAGTGGCTGACGCTCCAGTTCGGCGGGACTGAGTTCAGCGCGTGCCGAAGTCACAAACAGCAGATTCATATCGGGTCCACCGAAGGCAATGCACGTCGGCTGACTCACTGGCAGCGAGATCTGGCGCACGATCAGGCCTTCTTGCGAGTAGCACACCACGCGACTTCCTCCCCACTCAGCACTCCACACCCGGCTCGACGAATCGACGTTGGCACCATCCGGCGCCGCGCCTCCAGCGACCGTGGCAAACACACGCGAAGGTGCCATCGTGCCCGAAACAAAGTCAAAATTACAGCAGTAGATCGTGGCGCACGCCGAATCCGCCCAGTAGCAACGCTGTGCATCGGCACTGAAGCAAATACCATTGACAATGCCAATATCGTGCACGTGGGAGCGAAAGCCTTGTTTCACATCAAATGAATACAGTGTGCCTGCAGCCCCCGTCAGCGAACGCTCACCCATGGTGCCCACCCAGAAGCGACCCGAGCGATCGGTGCGGCCATCGTTGAAGCGAATACCGCTGCCGCGCTGCAACGGTCGCGCCAGCCAGCGGATGCTTTGCGTATGCGGGACGTATGCGGCAACGCCTGTTTCAAATGCCGCGATGAGCACGCCGGGCTGCGTGGTCAGCGCGAACGAACCCAGGCGTTCGGGGGTATCGAATACCTCGCACGCACGGGTCGCCCAATCGTAGCGATGCAGTCGACTCGCTTCGATGTCGGTCCACCACAATGCCTGTGCGGCGCAATCCCACAGGGCACATTCACCAAGCAGGTTGCCTGCTTCGATGATGGCGAACGGCTGCGCATCGCGCGCAGTCATGCGGGGGCTGGAGCGGAGCAGGCAGCGCGACGCAGGCGTTCGATCAATCCGCCGTCGCCGCCTGGAAAGGCAGTGCGTACTGCGGCCGCAACATGCGCCGCGCGTTCGCGCACTTGCGCAGGACTTGCTTGCGGACGATACAGTTCGCCACCGACGCCCAGTCCGATGATGCCGCTGCTGGCCCACTCGCTGACATTGGCGGCGCCGATGCCACCGACCGCAACGATCTGCATCGTCCGTGGCAGTATCGAGCGCAGTGCGCCAACGTGATTCGGCCCATAGCTCGATGCCGGGAACAGTTTGATCAAGGTCGCGCCGGCGGATGCAGCGAGCAGCGCTTCAGTGGCCGTGGCAAATCCTGGAACGGCGACCATGCCGTTCGCGCGCGCGCGCGGGGTACCGGCCACGTTGACATTCGGAGCCACGATGAACTCGGCGCCAGCGGCATAAGCGGCGTCGACCGACTGCACATCAAGCACTGTACCGGCGCCGATGACGCAATTGCTGGGGCAGTGCGCGCTCAGCCGCGCAATGCTGGTGAATGGGTCGGGAGAATTCAGCGGCACTTCGATTGCGCGGATGCCGCATGCGATCAGTACATCGGCGATCGCCGCTACCTCCAGCGCCGTGATGCCGCGCAGAATCGCGATCACCGGCACCACGTTGCCATGCACCAGTCCATCGCTCATGCCGATACCTCCGGTAACAGAGTCTTGAGGCCCGCCACAACGCACAGCGCGGCATCGATTGTCACAGTTTCAATGCCGGCTGCGGCGAACGCCGCGGCGTGCAACAAACTCAGCTCAGTGGCCCCCACCAGTGTTACGCGACGCGTCAGGCTTGGGTCGGAGGAGAACTCGCCCAGCGCTCCAGCGACGTCGCTGCCGATGATCAGGCCGGAGAGGAAGCTTGCCGCACATTCAGGCGCCAAATCACCATGCAATTGCCTGGACCGGGTTTCGAACAACAGCTGCAGTAGATCGGCATCGTGTTGCTGTCCGACGCGATCAACACCGCGCTGGAACGCAGCCATATCAGTCTCGCCAACGCGCCCGGCGCCGCGCAACAACACCGAGTGATCGCTTAGCGCGGCGTACAGTTCGCCCGCTATCGAGGTACAGAATCGCTCAATTCTGCCGTCGACTACGCGAACCCATTTGCTGTGCGTGCCCGGTAGGCCAAGCAAATGCCTGGTTTGTCCCAGCTCCGGGACCCGATCGATCGCGCCAAATACCAAGGTTTCCTCGCCGCGCATGAAATCCGGTGCCCCAAAGCGATTGCTGCACGCCACGCCAGGGATGATCGAGATGCTGCGCCCGGAAGTCTGGAAGCGAGTGACCTGCCGAGCAATATCGCTGACGTCTGCCGGACACAGCACGTAGGGTGTTTCGCGCCACCCGATGTTGGCGCCGACCATGCCGCATAACACCACCGGCAGGTCGCTGCCGCATTCCGGCCAGGTACGACAGAGCTGCTCCAGTTCGATCCCGAACTGATCGCCAGTGCCGATGCCGAGCGCGCTGACGCCACGACCACTGGCCTGCGCCAGCACGGTCCCATCTTGCGCGCACAGATAGAGCTTGAGCGATGTCGTGCCCCAGTCCCCGGCGACAAAGTGCGCGCGCGGCCTGGCGCGTGCGTCGATTTTATTCTCCGGGTACGCGCCCATCAATGCGACTCGCGGGTGACCAGAGCGCCGCTCGCACCCACCAGAAAATCGAAGTCGCATCCGGCATCCGCCTGATTGACATGGTCGATATACAGTTTGGTATAACCGCGTTTGGATGCCGGCACAGCCGCGGCCAAGTTGGCCAGCCGTCGCGCGATTTCGGCATCGGGTACATCCAGATGCAGTCGCCGCGCTGGACCATCCAGCTCGATCAAGTCGCCTTCCTCGACAATCGCCAACGGCCCACCGGCGGCCGACTCAGGCGCGATGTGCAACACCACGGTGCCGTAAGCGGTACCACTCATGCGCGCATCGGAAAGCCGCAGCATATCGGTCACGCCCTGCTCAAGCAGTTTGCGCGGCAGCGGCATGTTGCCGACTTCAGGCATGCCCGGATAGCCCTTCGGCCCGCAGCCTTTGAGTACCAGGACGCTGGACGCATCGACATCGAGTGCCGGGTGGTCGATGCGGGCATGAAAATCCTCGATGCTTTCGAATACAACTGCGCGACCGCGATGACGGAAAAGTCCAGGTGACGCCGCACTGGGCTTCATCACCGCGCCCGCAGGACACAGGTTGCCATGCAGTACCCAGATGCCCGCCAGCGCTGCGATCGGCTGTTCCAGCGAGCCGATCACTGCGTCGTGATAGCACGGCGCATCGCGAACCAGCGTCGCGAGCGGTACACCGCTGACCCCGACGCAATCCAGGTGCAGCAACGGCGCCAGGCGTGCAAGCAATGCGGGCAATCCTCCAGCGTAGTGCCAGTCCTCCATCAGATACTTGCCCGAGGGTTGCAGATTGACCAGCAAGGGCACGTCGTTGCCGAGCCGGTCGAAGTCGGCGAGATCGAGCGGCACGCTCAGGCGCCTGGCGATTGCCAGCAAGTGAATGACGGCATTGGTCGAGTCGCCGATCGCAGCGTGTATGCGCAATGCATTCTCCAGCGCCGCTCTGGTCACGATGGTGGAAAGCCTCACGTCGTCGTGGACCAGCTTCACGATGCGGCGGCCGGTTTCATGCGCGAGCAATTTGCGTGCCGCGTCGACGGCAGGAATTGTCGCGTTGAACGGCAGGCTCAGTCCCATACCCTCGACGATGGCGGCGAAGGTCGAAGCACTGCCCATGGTCATGCACGTACCTGCGCTCCGCGACATGCCACGTTCGGCGGCAAAAAATTCCTCGCACGATATTTTACCCGCGCGCATCGCCTCGCTCATCTGCCAGACGCCAGTGCCCGAGCCAATGTCCTGACCGCGATGCTTGCCGTTGAGCATCGGTCCCGACGACAACACCATGGTCGGCAAGTCGACACTGGCCGCGCCCATCACCTGACCAGGTGTGGTCTTGTCGCAGCCACCGAGCAGCACCACGCCGTCGATCGGATTGCCGCGGATCGATTCCTCAACTTCCATCGCCAGCAGATTGCGAAACAACATCGCGGTGGGACGCATCTGGGTCTCGCCCAGCGACATCGCTGGAAACTCGAGCGGCAAGCCGCCCGCTTCCCAGACGCCGCGTTTGACGTGTTCGGCCAGATCGCGCAGCCCGGCGTTGCACGGCGTGAGTTCCGACCAGGTGTTGCTGATGCCGATCACCGGACGCCCGTCAAACACGTCATCGGGCAGCCCCTGGCTTTTCATCCAACTGCGATGAATGAAACCGTCGCGGTCATTCTTGCCATAACTTGCGGCGCTGCGCAGCGGACGGGATTTGGATTTCATGGCAATGTTTGCATCGGATTCAGGCTCGTGCCGCTGATTGCGCCATTGGCGCGTCTGAACCAATTATATGATACATAGGGCGGCGTGAACCCAACCTTGACGCACTCAAGCAGGCGTGGAGCCTTCGCAGATGGACAAAGATCGACCAGCACAAATGCAGGATTCCGGAGCCAGCAGCGACCCGCTCGCCCCTGAAGGTGTTACCAGGCATCGCTATCCGCAGTACGCGGACTTGAACGGCGCTTCGGTGTTCATCACTGGCGGCGGCACCGGGCTCGGCGCCTATTTTGTCTACGCGTTCGCTGCACAAGGCGCACGCGTAACCTTCGTTTCGCTGAGCGCCGAGCCGGCCTTGGCGTTGTGCGCAGAGACCGAGCGTCGCACCGGCCAACGACCGCAGTTCATTCGCTGTGATATCCGTGACATCAGCGCCTTACGCAGCGCGGTGACGGCAGCTGTCGTTGCGCAGGGGCCGATCTCGGTGTTGATCAACAATGCGGCGCGCGATGATCGGCACACCTTGGACAGCTTGAGCATTGAAGGCTGGGACGACTCGCTGAACACCAATCTGCGCCCGCATTTCTTCGCCAGTCAGGCCATTGCGCCCGGTATGGCGACATTGCAGTGCGGCAGCATTATCAATGTCGGTTCAAACTCCGCGCTGTTGGGTTTGGCCGGTTATCCGGCCTATGCCACCGCCAAGGCCGCCATTGTTGGCATGACGCGCGCGCTGGCGCGTGAACTGGGGCCCGATGGCATCCGTGTGAACGCATTGATCCCGGGATGGGTGCTGACCGAGCGTCAAAAACAGCTCTGGCTAACACCTGAGGGTCTGGCGGAATGCATGGCACAGCAATGCCTCAAACGCCCGCTCGAAGGGCCGGATCTGGCCGGGCCCGCGCTGTTCCTGGCTTCGCGCTCGGCGGCCATGATCAGCGGACAGTCGCTGGTTGTCGATGGTGGCCGAGCATTGCTTTAGCGTTTGAACCGCCTCTGCGTCGGCGGCGCAGAGCGTTGCGTGGCGGCTCAATCCAGCCGTTGTTTGCTGCGCTGCGCCGCCATTTGACGATGAACGCCGATCGTCGTATAAATCATACTAATGTATCGCTGTCAGCCAGCAATCGTGTCCTACCCAACGGTCGGGGGTGACGTGCGGGCGTCATTGCCAACTACTGCCGAAGGAACTCGTCAATGAACCATTCGCAGCTCGACGCTCCGGCTTTTGCACCGTGCATTTTCATCAGCATTTCGGCGTAGCGCCATGCGCACCCTATCGCTGAGGTCGTTGACGATGTGTGCCTGGCTGATCACCGGCCTGGTGCTGGCCACGAACGCCAATGCGGGTGAAATCTATTTCGGCGGCGACCTTTCCTACGTCAACGAAATCGAAGATTGCGGCGCGCGTTACAGCTACGCCGGTCGCGTCATGGATCCCTACGAGATATTCCGTGCCGCGGGTGCCAACATCGTGCGTCTACGCCTGTGGCATACGCCGACGTGGACCAACTACAGCACACTGGCGGACGTCAAACGCAGTGCCCGGCGCGCTCGCCAGCATGGCATGCAGGTGATGCTGGCGTTTCATTACTCCGACACCTGGGCTGATCCGCAGAAGCAAACCATTCCCGCCGCCTGGGCAGGCATCGAAAATCGCGAGCAGCTGGCGCAGGCGCTGTACACCTATACCCGTGACACGCTGCTGGAACTTGACCGTGAGGGACTGATGCCGACCATCGTTGGCGTTGGCAACGAAACCAATACCGAGATCCTGCGTCCAGCAGATACCAGCGGAATCCCGATCGACTGGCCGCGCAATGCCGCGTTGATCCAGGCCGGGATTCGCGGTGTACAGGATGCCGCACAGGCCAGTGGAAAGCGCATTCGCGTTTTGTTGCACATCGCTCAGCCGGAAAATCTGCGACCTTGGATGGCAGATGCCTTGCAGCATGACGTTACCGGCTTCGACATTATCGGCCTGTCGTTCTATGAAAAGTGGTCGAGCATGAGCATGGCCGAACTCGGGGCGGTGATTGCCGACGCGCGTACGCGCTACGGACGCGATGTCATGGTGATCGAAACCGCATACCCGTGGACGCTCCAGCACAAGGACCCGATGGGCAATCTGCTCGGCAACGATGCTTTGGCCGATGGCTATCCCGCGACGCCCGCGGGGCAGAAGCGATACCTGCTGGATCTCAGCCGCACTGTGCTCGACAACGGTGGCAGCGGAGTTGTTTACTGGGAGCCGGCTTGGGTGTCGTCGAGCTGTACCACGCTGTGGGGCCGTGGCTCGGCCTGGGAAAACGCGACACTGTTCGACTTCAGCAAGCGCCATCGAGCGCTCGAAGGTATCGAG
>JANMSL010000616.1:0-3196 GCA_031389245.1 Lysobacterales bacterium
CCCAACGCGCCAGCTCGGCAGGAAGCGCTTCGTGCGTGATGCTTGCTTCGGCAAAGCTGGCGTTGGCGCGCTGGAAGTACAGAACATAGGTTGAAAGAATGACCAATGCGAGGACGGCAGCGACAACCGACGCAGAACCGAGTGGACGACCCGTGGCGACGGATGTCATGGCGGCAACAACCGCAAGCAGCGTTGCGCCCACGGTAAGCGGCGCAAAGAACGTGTACAGGCGATGAGCATGCGCCGCATGCAGCGTGAAAAACTCCTGCGGTTGCAATGTCCGCCACATCGGAACCAGCACCATGGCCTCGGTCAACAGCGCGCCAACGAACAGCGCAAGGCCCGCGGCAGAAAGAAAGGGCATTACCTCAGCGAGCAGATTCATGGACTCCCCTTGCGCGAACTCGGCTCCGGATTGCGCTGCGCTCAATCCGGGCTACAATCTACATCATGACCATCTCCGCAACCAGCGTCCGCTTTGACGAACACATGATGTGGGTCGAATTGACCGACGGACGGACGCTCGGCGTGCCGCTCGCCTGGTTTCCGCGGCTGTTGCGTGCAACGCCTGCCGAGCGCGAACAGGTCGAATTGGGCCGCGTCGGCTTGCACTGGGACGCCCTCGATGAAGACATCTCGATCGCGGGCCTGCTGGCGGGACGTGACGGCGCGCGCATGAGCAGGCTCGACGCGCGCGCGGAGGAAGCCCTTGCCGCGCACCGCGCCGGGTTGTCGCGAGAATTGTGACATTTCGCTTCAACGTTAGCCGCTGTTTGAGATTTGAATAAGAACTCCATCAACGTCATTGCGAGCTAAGCGAAGCAATCCACCTTTCTTTGTGCTTCTGCATGGATTGCTTCGTCGCATCCGCCTTCGCCCGAAGGCGGGCTTCGGCGGACAAGAGGGCTCCTCGCAATGACGTTGATGGAGCAAGCGTGTTGCCGTAGGATGGGTAGAGCCCTTGCGAAACCCATCAATTGCCGGTGATAGCATCGATGGGTTTCGCAAACGCTCAACCCATCCTACGAACCATCGTCGCCCCCTTTGCCTTCAGCCGCGCTCGTTTGTTATTCCGACGACAGCGGCGTACAACCAGATCTGTAGTTCTCGCCGTCCCGCCTCGCCAGGGGGCGCATCGCGATGGGAGGCCGACGATATGCCTTCGGATTCGACTGCGAAATGGCGCGTGCGAATAGCCTTCCTGCTGCTGTTCATCGTGTTTTCGGTCGGGGCCTATTTCGTATCCGACCTGAGCAGACTGCAGGACGGCAGTGCCGCGCGTGACAGCCGGGCGGCATTGCAGGGCATCACCCATCCCCGGCAGATCGATGAGGCGCTCGCGCAGCATCCCCAGAACAAGTTCCTGCGGCTGACGGCCATGGCCATCAAGGCGGCGAATGAAACCAGCGCGGCCAGTGAAAAGCTGTCAGGTGAAGTCGAGCCACCGGCGATTTCGAAAATCGGCAATCTGGGCGCGGCGAGCCGGGGCGACCTCGAGGCGCTGCGCCGCGATCTGAAAACGGCGGAAGCCAATGCGACGACATTCCTGCCGCGCTACATGGCGCTGTTGAAAACCGAACGTGACACTGTGGAAAAACACGCGCTCTCGCTGAATGCCGGAAAAGATACCACAGCCAGGCTTCTGGATGACATCGACAGGCGGCACGCGGAATTTGCGGCCCATGTTGCCAGGATGCTGCCGGCGCGCGCCGAACTTTATCGCGCGTATGGCGACTATGTCGCTTTTCTGGTCGCCGAATCCGGCGCCTACAAGGTCGTCGATGGTCAATTCATATTCTCCCTGCAACGCACGGTGGACCGCTACCATGTCGCGGCCCGTGCCATGACAGTGGCCACCAGGCGCGTCGTTGAACTGGAAGAAGAAAGAAAAACCCTGCTGAAGTCGCAGCAGGAGGGATGGGTGCAATTCGTCAGTAGACCGTAGGATGGGTACAGCGTTTGCGAAACCCATCAATTGCCGGTGATGGCATCGATGGGTTTCGCTGCCCCTGATATCGAGCCGCAGGCCGGCACGGAACGTGTGATCCATTTTCCTGATAACCTATTGTTTTCGGGGTTTTTAATGGATTTTCAGGCCGTGAAATGCTATAGGGAGCAGGAGGAGAATTCATGACCGCCCGCCACCAGACCGCGACCGTTATTGCCACGGCCCGGGTCATCCAGAACCTGGCCGAGCAGAATCATGTGACCTATCACATGACCGATAACGATCGGCTTGCACATCATATTACCCGATTGGCGGGAGACGTGGTCGAACTCGATCCTATTGAGCAGTTGTTGATTGGACTGCAACGTGCCGGACGCATCGACCGCGTACTGATGGTCCGCCTGCAAGCGCGCTATCTTCGCGAAGCCAGCCGTGACATTTGATCCGTTTGGCGATTTCAAAACGCGCGGCTATCTGCGCAATGTCGCCAGAATCAGGGACCCGCGAATTATCCGGCAGTTGGAGCATTCATCCTTCACAACCGGCCTCGATGCGGCGTTCGCAAACCTCGCGGCTCGAAAGCAGCTTACCTATCAAGACGTGCTGGGCACCCACAAAACGCTCTTTGAAGCGGTTTATCCGTGGGCCGGAGAGGATCGCTTGACCAATGCCCCCGGCATTGCCGTGAGCAAGGGGTCCGTTCTCTTCGCGCGGCCGGATCACATTCGCCGTGCCATCGACTACGCACTGGAAAAGGGACAGGACAAGGCATTCATGCTGGCAAAGCCTGGCGAAATTATGGGCCATCTTGCCTATGGCCATCCTTTCCTCGATGGCAACGGCCGCACTATCATGGTTGTTCATTCCATGCTCGCGCAACGCGCAGGATTTAGCGTCAACTGGGCAGCAACCGACAAGACGGATTATTTGAACGCGCTGACCGAGGAAATCGAGCGCCCAAAAACTGGCGCGCTCAACACGTACCTCAAGCCGTTCATCGCCGCCGCCGTAGCCAATAGCGGTCTTGCTGCCGCAATCGTCGCCGCGCCGGGCCTTGATGGCCAGTCCGCCAATATCGTGGCGGGTCAGATTAGCGACCCTGCGTTACAAAAGCGGTATAAGGCCCAGGAGCTCGCGCGAGAAGAAGTACAAAAGTAACGGTTGCTGCACTCGCAATGCTGAAAGTCCGTAGCCCGTGATTGCCGGTGATGGCATCGATGGGTTTCGCAAGGGCTCAACCCATCGAAC
>JANMSL010000641.1:0-23122 GCA_031389245.1 Lysobacterales bacterium
GGAGCGCGCTTCTTTTGATGTTGGGGCCCCCTGAGCGGCGGTGATCGGTGGTCGCGATTAGCCCGAAGGGAGGTCGCATGGATGCGACCTGTCGGCGAACGCACAGGGATGTGCGTCCGCAGACCAGCGGGCACCGAGCACGGACACGGAGGGCAGGAGGCCCGGAGTGCGCCGATCCGGGGTGGATTTCTCTTTGGTTACTTTCTCTTTGTCCATCCAAAGAGAAAGTGACTCGCGCAAAGCGCGAAAACGTTTTGTCAGCGCGCAGCGATGACGCACCTGCAGGGTGCTGGCTGTTGATATTTTCCAACGAAGCATCACAACAAAAGCTTCGCGGCTAAAGCCGGCCGCTCCCACAGGGAGCGCAGACGACAGAAACCCAGGCGCGTCGCGGCAATCGTGGTTTCAGAGGATACTCCTTAGCCTTGGCTCAACGTGAGGGAGTTCCCTGCATGATTGACTACAAGCGATTTGAAAACGCCATGATTCGCAGCCCACCGTTGCAGGCACTGACTGTGTTTACGTTGTCACTGCCGCTCATGTTGTTGTTCAGGACGGGATCGGTGATGTTCGCGGCACTGGGTGCGGCGGCGTTTGCATTGGCTAGCCCGCTTGCTGGCTTGAGACATGCAAATTTCTGGCGATATCAGTTCGCCTCGCTGGCGTCACAGCTGGTGTTGCTGTTCGTTTACCTTGGGATTTGCCCGATCATCGACAAGAATCTGCGCGAGGCTGGCATGGTGTTTTTATTTCCGATGATGATTCCCTTTGGCATGTTCCCGTTGGTAATCATCATTCGGTTGTGCACTCCGCTTACACCACCGCCCGGCGAAAAAAAGAAGTAGGGTCCTGAACAGCAATAGATCCGAAAAACCCAAAAGCCATGCCCATACGGGAGTGCTGCAACGATAGCGATGGGCCCTCGCGAAATCCCGATCCAAAGTGCGATCTATTTCTTCTTGCTGGCACGCGGCTTCGCCGTTTGAGCGAGCCCTGCTTGGTAGCGCTCGATGTACAGCTTCGCCGGAATTCGGCGGATCGCCTCGCCAATCACGTCCAGAGCGACATCCTCGATTTTCTTGAAGCGCACGCAACTCTTGCCCATATCGAGTTTTTTGCCTGCCTTCGCCCAGGCTTCGCGGAACCAGCGCGCGTCTGCGGTCTCGCCGCCGGCACCCTCGGTGCAGCCGCAGTAAACGCCCATCAAGTACAGCGACATGTAGTTTTTCTGCGAGGCCAGCGCCACAAAAGGCAGCGGCTGCTTGGGATCGCAATGATAACCAGCGGGAAACAGCCGGTGCGGTACGTAGTAACCGACCATGCCGTATTGCATGCCCTCCTCGTAGCCCTGGTCGAGATTGGCGCGGATCGCATTGCGCACGGCTTCGATCGGGGCGCGGCGGTCTGGCGCGAGCCCCGAAAGGTAATCGGCAACCGTGCTGGCTTTGGATTGCATGATGGATCTCCCCCGAACCGACCAAAACCAAGTTTATCGTGCGCATGAACCGGATGCTCAGCCGGGTTCGGGAAACGCTCGCTTGGCCTCCGGCGCGGGTAGACTCGCGGCCATCGCCGGAAACACCCTGTACCTATGTCGGACTGGTCTGCGCCTCCTGCACGTCAACCTCGGCTTTGGCTGACCTTCCTTTTGGTGCTGGTCACACTGCTCGGCAGTGTCTGGTTCGTCAGCTTTGTCAGCAGGTACGGCGAAGGACTGGCGCGCGATCACGTGCAGCTTCTGGCAACCACGGCAGCCGCTTCATTGCGCCCGGAAGAGGTGGCGGCGCTACGCGGTGAGCCAGCCGATTCCGGCAGCGCGCAGTTCGCAGCGGTACGCGCGCAGCTCAAGCGCGTGCACCTGGTCAATCCGGATTTTCGCTTTGTCTATCTGATGCGACCGAACGCGGCCGGTAAATTGATCTTCCTGGCGGACGCAGAGCCCGAGGAATCCGCCGACTACTCTGCGCCCGGTGATGTTTACGATGGACCCGAGCACAGCATCCTGCAGGTTTACCGCTCTGGAGCAGCGGCGATGGAAGCGCCGTCGCGCGATCGCTGGGGATACTGGGTAACCGGTCTGGCAACGGTGCGCGATCCGCACAGCGACCGCGTGCTCGCGGTGCTCGGCGTGGACATGAATGCCGAAGTCTGGCTGGCCGGAAAAGCGCGCTATCGCAATTTCGCCATCACTATTTCTGCATTGGCGCTGACGCTTGTGGTGATTTTCCTGATCGGAACCACGATGCAGCAGCGTTCGCGCCGGCAGATCGAGGCGATCAATGCACGTCTGGCGTATGAGCTGACCGAGCTGGCCCGTGCGCAGAAGGACCTGCGCCTGGCTGATGTGGTGGTGCGTAACACCGCCGAAGGAGTGATGGTGTTGGGTGCTGATCTGCGCATCCAGTCGGTCAATCCGGCATTCGAACGCATCACCGGATTCTCGCAGGCCGAAGTCCGCGGTCAGAACCCGCGATTGCTGGGCGGACGCGATCACGACCGACCGGGATTCATCGAGCGCATCCATGCCGAATTGCAGTTGCACGGCAAGTGGGAGGGTACGCTGCCGGCACAGCGTCGCGATGGCGAAAACTATCCGCAGGAAACCACGGTCAACATCGTGCGCGACGCGCGCGGCGAAGTGCAGCACTATGCTGTGGTTTTCCGTGACGCCACTCAGCAGAAAAAACTGGAAGACCGACTGCGCATGTTGTCGGCCACCGATGGCCTGACGCAGATACCCAACCGTCGGCTGTTTGACGAAACACTGCAGCGCGAATGGAACCGCGCTCTGCGCGAGCCGGCGCCGCTGTCGCTGATCCTGGCCGACATTGATCATTTCAAACACTACAACGATCGCTATGGCCATGTCGCTGGCGATGAGTGTCTCAAGCAGGTCGCGGCGGCAATCCGCGACAGCCTGCATCGCGGCGGCGATTTTGTAGCGCGCTACGGTGGAGAGGAGTTCGCCGTGATTCTGCCGGCGACGGATACCAGTCATGCGACGGACGTTGCCGAAAAGATTCGCGCGGCGGTGACGGCACTGGGTATCGCACATGCCGACAATACTGCTTCCACCGCGGTGAGCATCAGTCTGGGCGTTGCCAGCATCGTCCCGGACCACCCTGGCGACGGCGTCAGTCTGCTGCAGATGGCCGATCGCGCGCTATATCTTGCCAAGGATGGTGGACGCAACTGCGTGGTGACGGAATAGTTTGATTGCCCCAACTCGTAATCTGGTGGCAATCTGGCTCAGCTGATTCACCCTGCGAACGCGGGCGTTCAAGGACGGCTCAGCGACCTCAACGCGAACTGAAGAATTTCCGCTGCGACGCTGGACAATGGCCCGGTACTGACTATCCTGCGCTGCCCCCGGCTGTCGTCATGGCGCTGGTGTCCGACTCGTCACACAGGAAAATCTGCTATGCGCCTCCACACTCGAATGCTCCTGATCGCTGCGCTCGGCGTTGTCCTCGGCAACGACGCACTCGCCACCCCGTTTTGCGAACCCAAGGAGCCCCTTCCTGGTACTGGGCCTGGGGAGGGCGAACTGAATTGCACTCAGAATTTCATTTTCTCCGACCGCGGTGCCACGCCCATTCACAGAAACCTGTCGTTGTTGAGCGCAGACGCTCCACTGGTCGATCCGCAAAGAGCCTTGCTGGAACTGGATGTCTGCGGTCTGAAGGAGGTGCTCCCGAATGGCAACACGGCCACTGCGTACGTCACCTTTGCGGAGATTGGCTTCGGCGTCCTGATGCAGGACCTGGAGGGAAATTCGCATACGGAAGGCCGCGTACTTCAGCTCACCGTTGCCAAGTCGCCCGGCTACGACGATTACGCCCTGGTGCTCGACTGGTATCGGACCGAGACCCCGCTGTGGTCGATTTACGAGGCCGCTTCGCTGCCCCCACATGATCTGCCGCAAATCATTGGCCCACTCAACCCACAATGTGACGAGCGCTCGCTCACTCCGATCTATATTTCGACGGATCCAAACTACGGAGTCGGTGTCGGCCTTGATTCGGAAAGAGACGTTGTCTGGCACAACCAGCCCGCAATGGGTGCTGTGGTGGGCACTGAGTTTCCGCCGCTGGTGGCGATGACTCCCTACCGCATCCGCGCCGGAATGCTGGGTGCCCACCTGGCCGTTGCCGGTCCCAAATTGCGCCTCGCCTGGGGCGGCGTCGAATAGGAACCACGTTTGCTCGCCAGCGGTGCAGCCGCCTGCTGCGTCGCCAGCGGCAGGCACCGTTTCAGTCGGTTGATGCTGGGATGCCCAGCCGAAAGCAATTGCTCAAGCAGCGCAAGGGAGCGGTGCAACGACTCGCTCGCGACCGATTGCTGTGGCTCGGCGACCAGGTCGATGCAGGCGATCTCGCCTACGAGACCCGCCTGACTGCGACCTGGCGGTCCGGGAGTTGCAACGAAGCGCTTGAGAGCCAGTTCGAGCTGCGTTCGCGCGGCTGGGTAATCGCCACTGTCGCGTAGCGCCTGTCCGAGAGCGAAGCGAAAGATCGCCAGGTTGGGATGGTCCGACGGCAGACTTTGAGCTGCTTGATCAACAGCGCTGCGCAGATGCGGCAACGCGGCTGCGGCATCGTCTCGATACAGCAGATGCAACAACCCGACGTTGTATTGGGCGCTGGCGCGGCGCGGATGATTGACAGGAAACAGCCGCTCGACGATGGTCAGCGCGCGATCGAAGTGCGCTGCGGAGGCGTCATAATTGATCTGTTCCTGGGCGATGGTGCCTAAAAGGTTATACGCGGACGCGGTTTTGGCGTGCCATTCGCCATACACGACGGTTGCGATACGCAACGCTTCTCGCGCGGTACGCTCGGCCACCGCCAGATCGCCGCCGTCGCGCGAAGATGCCGACTGCCGATAGGCCTGCTGGAAGGAATCGGGGTCGTTGCTGAAACTCAGCACCGACGCACCACCCGCAGCGACGCGCGCCAGCGCCTGCGACGGCTGCTCCAGCCCGACCGCGAACAGTGTCAACGACCAGCTGCGTTGCAACGCGCGCGTGCGCGGATCGGCATGGCCGTAACGCCGTCGCATCTCAGCTTCGACAGCGGCGAACACGGGTAGTGCGGATTCACGCGCGCCGCTACCGCTGAGCGCCGCCGCGCGCAAACCGAACAGGCGCAGATCGATGTCATCGCTGTACTGATCAAGTTTGCGCAGTTGCAAGGCTTCGTCGATGAATTTCTGTGCGTCCGCGTAGCGGGCGCCGGAGAGTGCCACGTTGGCGAGTTGCTCCAGGCTGGCGCGATGCGTGGCCAAATCCCTCAGTCCGGCCGCAGTGCGAATGGCCACTGCTTGTTCGGCATGACTACGCGCGTTGGGGAAATCGTTCAACGCGAGATAAATGTCGGCCAGCGTGCTCATCAAGGTGGCGCGTAACTCGGGTTGATCACTCAACTCGGTTTGCAGCGCACTGGCACCGCGCTCCAGCAATTGCTTGGCGTCCGGGTTGCTGCCGCGCGCCACCGTGGGATCGGCATTGCGAAACAAACCGACCAGAAACTCGGTGACCTGTTCGGCTTGCGCACGCCCGGCTTCGGCGCGATCACGGGCAATCGCGAGTGCCTCGGATTGACGCCACGCGAACCAGAGATAGGCCGCGCTGAATGCGACCACCAGGCCCAGGCTCAACATCGCCACACGATGCCGCCGCACGAAGCGACCCACTCGATAAAGATGATCGCTATGGCGCTGCGCAATCGGACGCAATTCCAGCAACGCCTGAAGGTCGCGTGCAAACGCCTCGGCACTGGCATAGCGCGCGCGCGGCGTCTTGCGCAAAGCGCGCGCCAGAATCAAACCCAGATCACCGCGACACTGACGCGATAGCGCGACCGCACCGCCGAGCGATCGCTTCGCTGCCAGGTCACGTGCGCGCTGCTGATCGCGACGCGCCAGCGCCATAATGGCGGCAGCCGGCAGCGTCGGCACCTGCTCGGAAATCGCGCTCAGTACCTGACTTGGCGCCATATCCTGCAGGTCGAGGGGCGCCAGACCGCAGACCAGTTCATACAACAAGACGCCCAACGCATAGATATCCGTGGCGACACTGGTGGCTGCCCCGGTGATCTGTTCGGGAGCGGCGCTGGCCAGCGAAAAAAATCGCGCTTCGTCTTGAGTCAAAGCATGATTGGCGAGCACATCCACCGACTTGGCGATCCCGAAATCGAGCAGCCGCGGCAACCCATCATTGCCGACCAGCACATTCGCCGGCTTGATGTCGCGATGCAGGACGAGGTTTTCGTGCGCATGCTGCACTGCCGGCAGGACTTTCATGAATAGTCGCAGGCGTTCCTTTACGCTGAGACGATGTTGATCGCAATACTCGGTGATCGCCAATCCATCGACATACTCCATTGCGAAGTACGGTCGCGCGTCGCCCAGCGTTCCGCTGTCCACCAAGCGCGCGATCGCCGGATGACTCAGACCGGCCAGGATGCTGCGCTCACGGACAAAGCGCTCGATGAACTGGCGCCCTGGCCGCTGTTGTGGAATTTTCAGCGCGACGCGCTGCACGCCGCCATCGATATCACGCTCGGCCAGATACACCTGGCCCATGCCGCCTTCACCCAGCGAGCGGACGATCCGGAACGGCCCGAGCACACCTCCGGCATGCAACTCTCCAACCAGCGATCCGGCACTGACTGCCTGGTGCACGCCCAGTTCGAGATCGATGCCCGCATCCGGACGATCTTCAAGGTCGAGCAGACGTTGAACCGCCGAGCGCTGTTCGACGTCGGCGCCGCAGAGCGCGTTCAGCCGTGCAAAGCGTTCGGCAACGGGCAACTCGATGATGTCAGCAAAGATTTCTGCCGCTCGTGCCCATTGTGTGGTGCGCATACGCAGCGCTCGTGTCAGTGAATGGGCGGCATGCGCGGCTGCAACTGGTCTTGCAGCCAGGCACGGGCAAATTGCCAGTCACGCTTGGCAGTTGCCAGCGAAATCGAAAGATTCTCGGCGGCCTCCTCCAAGGAAAGGCCGGCGAAAAAGCGCAGCTCCACCAGTTTGGCGGCACGCATTTTGATTCGCTGCAGGCGCGTGAGCAGACTATCGATATCCAGGATATCAATGGCCGTATCCACTGCTGGCAAATCCAGTGCTGCGTCGAGAGTGACCTTGATATCGTCGCCACCGCGCTTGAGTGCCATGCGCTCACGCTGGTGATCCACCAGCAGCCGCCGGATCACATGTGCGGAGATGGCATAGAAGTGGGCGCGGTTGTTGAATGTCGTGTCGCGCTGATCGATCAGTTTGATGTAGGCCTCGTGGACCAGGTCGGTCACCGCCAGTGTCATCGGCCCGGCGCGACCCAGACGCCTGCGCGCGAGTTGGCGCAGCACCGGATAGACCGCCTCGATCAGGGCCGATTCGGCACCTGCGTCACCGGCCCGCCAGCGCACCAGCAACTGGGTGATCTTGCCATTTGGGTCCTGCACCGATTGACTCCGAGCCAAAGGTTGATGATAGCGTGCGGCGTCGCATACCCCAGCCGATATGACGCACAGAATGGGAGGTGTATTCAGCACGCGAAATAGCCAACTGTCGCCTGCCCAGTCAAGTGACCGCGCTAAGTACTCGCCTGGGCTTCGCTCAGCAGCCAGGCGCGAAAGATTTGTACACCTGGATGCTGTTCCGAGCGCGGTGGCTGCACGAACCAGTGCGCGTATTCGGCACGCAGACGCTTCGGCGTTATTTGAATCAAACGTCCGCTATCGATCAGCGGGCGCGCCATGGTCATACGGCCAAGCGCGATGCCGATGCCTTCGAGTGCGGCACGTTGCGCGGTTTCAGAATCGCTGAAGTTGGCGACGTAGCGGCGTGGCGCAGTGCCGCCGAAGTTCTGGAACCAGGTCGCCCAGCGTTCGCCCGGGTCGCCGAGCAATGGGTAAGTGCCGAGCTCCTTCAGCCGCGGCCGGCCAATTTTTGCCAACAATTGCGGGCTCGCGATCGGTGTCAACCATTCCTCGAAAAGAAAATCGGCTTTCACCCCGGGCCACTGGCCCAAGCCAAAGCGAATTGCGCAGTCGACCGTATCCCGCGAAAAGTCGACCAGTGCCGTGCTCGACTGCAGACTGAGCTCAATCTCCGGGTGCGCGGCAACGAAGCGTGGCAGGCGCGGCAGCAACCAGCTGGATGCGACCGACGGCATCAAGCTGACGGTCAAAGCAGCAACATTGCGACGACTCAGCGCCAGCAACGCCTGGTCAATGTCGGCGAGCGGCGCGGAGATGGCATTGAACAGACACTGCCCGGTATCGGTGAGGCGCACGCCACGCGGCCCACGCAACAGGAGCTGCTGGTCCAGTCGCGTTTCGAGCGTGCGCATCTGATGACTGAGCGCGCTCACGGTCAGATGCATGGCCTCGGCAGCACGTGACAGGCTGCCCACCCGGGCGACCTCGACGAATACCTGCAGGGCCGCCAACGGTGCTCGGCTCATGTTGAATTCCCTTCAAGTCTGGTGAGATAAATACTCGCTTTTTACTTGGCCATGATCGCTCTATTGTGCAATCACACTCAAGTGGCGCGGACGAGAAAAAGGACTCCGCTACACCAGCAGAACGCCCTACGGGGCCCAACCAAGGAGATACGGCAATGAATTTCTGGCATGGCATGGCATTTTTGGGCGGGTATCTGGGTTCGGCCGATATCCGGGCGTTTGCAGCAGAGGAGATCGAGCTGGAATTGGTAAAGACTGCGGCCGTGGTCGAAACCGCACAACGTTCGCCACGCGCCCTGGTATCGGAATTCTTGCGCGTGGTGCGCAGCGGTTTGGATCCCGCGCGCGCCGAAGAGTTCCTCGCCGCCAACGTGATCGCACATCAGATCAACGCCGAGCAGCCCGGAGTCGTAAAGCGCACGCCACGCGACTACAGCGAGCACGTCAACGAGTTCCGTCGTCTGTTTGGCGACTTTCGCTTCGAAGTCAGCGAGTTGATTGCCGAGGATGACAAGGTGTATGCCCGCTGGGTGCAGCGCGGCTGCCATCTGGCGACGATCGACAGCTATCGCCCGACGCGCAAGCCACTGACCGAATACGCCAGCGCGGTCTACCGCGTCGAAAACGGGCGCATCGCCGAGTACTGGATCCAGATCGACCGGCTTGGCCTGCAGCGCCAGCTTGAGGCCAACGCAAAGGGATCCCAGTTGGCAGCCTGCGCCTGAGTTGGCAGGTATGGGGGCGTGGCGCAGGGCTGGCACTGACCAGCTTGCGCCGCGTCACCTGATGCGGCACGCTCGACTGCTATGTCGTAAACCCGGGTCGTCTGCCTATGTTGTGGAGCCAGTTTTGAATCGTGGGATGCGTGCAGTGTTGGTCGTATTGGGCTTCGGCGCCCTGTCCTTCGTCGTGTTTGGCCTGACCGGATGGTGGTGGTGGTCGCAACACGGCAAGGGGTTTGCGTCCAATGCCCAGAACGGAATCAACCAAGGCGTCGACTTTGGCAAGCGCACCCATCAAGACGGATGCCTGAAAGAGGGCTTCGACCGGAACCGCAGGAATCCTGATGCCGATACGGGTCAGTTCAATTTCATGTTCCTGTCCGGGTGTCTGATTATGGCAAAGCCTTCTCCGAAGTTTTGCCAAGACGTCCCTTCGCAATGGAACACCTTTGCTGCCAGCCGCTGGACAACGCAGAGATGCGCTGCCGAGGGGCTCAACGAATCCACTTGCCCGGGGATGCTGAATGCAGTGATTGGCCACTGCCAAAACGGCGTGTTTGGACCCGCTTCCGGACAGGAGCGCGAGTAGCCCCAGTTGGCGCAGCCGTCCGCGCACAGCGCGGACCCACACCGCGCATTGATTCGGGTGGGTCCGACTTGTAGTCGGACGCCGGTCGCATGCACCCGCCACCAGGTTTTCATCGCCGACTCAAAAACGCTTCGCGTCACTCGCCGGCGTACCCCGCGGCGGAATCGGCTGCGCCTGCGCGGGGAGGATCGGTTCAGCCTTGAGTTTGCGTTGCAGATAGTCGAGCGCAGCATCGAGTTGACGGTCGCGCCCGTTGAAACTCTCAAATGGCAGGTTCTCCACTTCGATATCCGGACTGACCCCGCGGCCTTCGATCAACCATTGTCCGTCGGCGCGGAACTGTCCGTTTTCGGCAACGCGCGCGGCTCCGTTGTCACTCAGGCGATTGCGATCGGACAGCCAGATACCGGCACCGGCAGTACGCTGACCGATCAGCGGCCCCAGGTTCAGCGCCTTGATGCCAGCAGCAAACGTTTCGCCATCGGAATAGGTGTACGGATCGATCAACAGCGTCAGATGGCCGCGAAAACCCTGCTGCATATTCCAGTACGGCGTTGAATCCGCGCTCTGCCAGAACGCCCAGGTGCGGCGCAGCAGCTTCTCGATCACCCAGCTATCGATGTTGCCGCCGCGATTGCGGCGCACGTCGATGATCAGGCCATCACGATCGTAGTTGGCATAAAAATCGCGCGCAAAGCTGGCGATGTCGTTCGCCCCCATGGCACGTAGGTGCAGATAGCCAATCCGCCCGTTGCCAACGCGATCGACGGCCGCACGCGTCTGCTGTACCCAATCGCTGTAACGCAACGTGGCGTCACGATCCGCAGCCACCGGCACCACGACTTGACGCAGCACGCTGGAGCCGCGGCGTAGTTGCAGCAGCACTTGCTGACCGGCCTGGTTGTGCAGCATGTCGGCGACATCGGCCAAGTCGCTCAGTGCGCGTCCATTGATCGCAATGATCACATCACCTTCGCGCACATCCACGCCCGGCTGTTGCAGCGGCCCGCGTTCGTTCGGCAATTCTGCCTCGGTGCGGTAGATGTGGCGAATTTCTGCGCCGCCTGCAACACGTTGCAGCTCTGCGCCCAGGCTGGCAGCAACCGCGGCCTCCGCATCCTTGCGGAGTTCGGCACCACGCACCTGGGAATGCAAAATGCCCAGCTCGCTGGTCATCTGGCCGAGCAGATCATCCAGTTCGCTGCGGTCGGTGACGCGCGGCAGCAACACGGCATAGCGCTTGCGCACTGCGTTCCAGTCGACGCCGCGCATGCCAGGATCGAATGAGAAGTCACGATGCATGCGCCAGGCATCGACGAACATCTGCTGCCATTCCTTTTGCGGCGTGATCGGCAGCACCCAGTCGCTCAGCCGCACCTGTTGCTTGCTGGCGTCTTCCGGTGCCTTGGCGCCGACATCGACAATGAACAGGTCACCGGGGCCCTGATCCTGCCATTTCATGAACATCAGTTTTTTAGCGTCAGCCGAAAGTTGGAAATCGCGCACATCGGCGACGAAGGTTTCCGGTGTGATCGACTGATTGCCAATCAACAGCGTCTGGATGAGCGGCTTGACGTCGCCGCCGCTGCCCTGATCGAGCAGATACAGACGTTCCTCGTCAATCGCCAGACGTGAATAGTTTCCGGCGGGCATCGGCACTTCGAACAGGCGCTCGTTGATCCCTGGCCACTGGATCGCCGGCTTGGGCGGTTCGACCTTGCGATCGAACTCAATCGCGTCCTTGGCCTTCTCAATCTCATCCTTCTCTTTCTCGAATGCGTCGGCAATCAGCGACAACTCGTCGCTCGGCAGAAATGGAAAGCGCTGCCCTGCCTGCAGCGCATAGGCGTACACCCTGGTGCGCCGATCGAAAACCGGGCCCATGTTGCGATCGCCCCAGGGTGCGCCCGGAGTCGCGACGAAATTGCGATTGGAAAGAAAGTACAACCAGCGCCCGTCGCGCGAAAACGCCGGAGCAAACGATTCGTAGCGATCCGAGGTCAGCGTGTGCAGGTCGCGCCCGGCAATGGAGTAGACATGCACTTGGTTGATCTGACGCACGCTGTTGCCACGCGTCAGCGCGATGTAGCGGCTGTCCGACGACCACACCACATCGGCATAGGCGTCGTCTCCGACTTTGGGGCCGGCGTCGATCTTGCGGTTGTCGCCACGATCCAGGTCAAGCAGCCACAGTTGACCGCGCTTGTCGTCATGCGCCAACCACTTGCCATCGGGTGAGGGATACAGCCGCCAGCGATGGCTACCGCCGTCGTGGGTGAGTTGCTTGGAAGCGCCTGAGCCATCGGCGGGGAAGCGCCAGATCTCATTGTCGCCATCGATGTCGCTGATCGCGAATACCGACCGACCGTCGCTACTGAACACCGCTGCGCGTGCGCGATGCGTATCGGCGATGGCGATTTCGCGCCGACGCAATGGCCCAGGGGCGGCCAACACGATTTTGCCGCGCGCGGTCAGAGCCACGCCGGAGCCGTCCTTGGCCAAGGCGATGTCGGTGGTGAAGGTGTTGGCGGTGCGCAGCCACCGTTGCCGACGCTGCTCGAAGTCCGATACCAGATTGATCGCAATCGTTTCGTCGCTGGCGCCGTCGATATCGAAGCGACGCAGGTCTGCGCCGTGCTGATAAACGATTCGCCCAGTGCCCAACGTAGCACCACGCACATCCAGCTCAGTGTGCCGCGTGTGTTGGCGACGGTCACTGCCGTCGAACTGCATCGACCAAATATTGCTGATGCCATCGGCGTCGCTGACGAAATACAGGCGCTCGGCCCAGACCATCGGCCGCGACAGCGAGGCTTGAACATCGGCGGACAGTCGTTCGGCCTCGGCCTTGCCGTCCAAACCGAATTTCCACATCTGCGCCATGGCGCCGCCGCGGTAAGCGCGAACATTGTCGGTGGTCAACTGCAACCCGAAACGTACGCAAAACAATGTGTCGCCAGCGGCGTTGAATGCCGCTTCGTGGACATCGTGCAGGGGCAGAGTGCGCTGCGCCAAGGTGGCCACATCGACCGCGCGCAATACACGCCGACGAAATGGACCGGAAATATTTTCCGAGGCGTACAGCACTTCGTTCTGTGGCGTCCAGCCCTGCAACCAGACGCGACCGCCATCAAAACTGACGCGCTTGGGCAGGCCGCCATCGATCGGCATGACATACGCCTCGATGGCACTGTCATAGCTGGCGCTGAACGCGATCCAGCGACCGTCCGGCGAGATCCGCGCATCGAACTCTTCGGCCGCGTGCGTGGTCAATCGCTGCGCCGTACCGCCGTCTGCCGGCACTTTCCACAGGTCACCCTCGGCGGTAAACACGACACTGTTGTGGTGGATGCTGGGGTAGCGGTAGTAACCAATTTCAGCGCGCGCATGGCCGGGAAATATCGGCGCCACTACGCACACGACGACTAAAAGCAGCAACTTGTTCATGCCAGCACCTCGGATCGAATCGTTCCAGCGGTCGAGGTTAGTTGAATCGTACGCCGCGCGCCCCGTGCCAAAAGCATGCCAGGGCCCGGGCAATCCACCCCGAAGGATCGATGCGGTAACCGCTTGCACCGTCGTGCGCGGCAGCGGCGCATCGACCCGCACTAGGGTCAGCGCAACGGTCAGCACAATTGCGGCAGCGGCGCTGCGGCGAATTGACGTCGGCGCGGTCGGCGCACTCCTGAAGCGGAGGCAGCACCGACACAATGCACCATGGATTCAGCTGTTATCGCGCAGCGCGATCGCCGAGATGCCGTTGCTTTGCAAGGTCTGCCGCGCAGCGTCGAGTTCACGCAGATCGGCGAACGGGCCCACGCGGACGCGGAAGAAATCGGCGCCGTTCACTGTGACCGGCATGATATGCGCGCGCAGGCCGAATAAAGCCAGTTTGGCCTTCAGCGCTTCGGCGTCGCCGTTGTTGCGAAACGATCCCGCCTGCAGCACAAATCGTTGCGGGTTGCCGGTGGCATCGGCTGGCAGTGGTGCTGGTTGCGTCGCGCCCGATCGGATTTCCTCTTCCGGCACCACCACTTCCATCTCCGGCAGCACGCTGTAGAAGTCATATTTGGGTTTGGCATCGGCCGGTGCAGCCGTTTCCGTCGGCTTGCCAGTGGTCACTACCGGCACCGGCTGCTGATCGCGCAACTTGGGCGCCCAACCCTTGAGAAACACCACGCCGGCGAACCCGAGCCCGATAAGTACACCGACAAGCAGCCAGATCCACGCCGGAATCTGCTTGCGTTCACTGCCTGAACGCGTAGCCTGGGATGCGCGCTTGGTCGCCATTACATCGTCTCCGGGGCGCTGACACCGAGCAGTTCGAAACCAGAGGCCAGCACCTTGCGCACACCGTCGGCCAGGGCCAGACGCGCACAGCGATCGGGGCCGGATTCAACCAGCATGATGGTGCCGTTGTAAAAGCTGTTGTACAGCGCTGCGATGTCACGTAGGGCGGCAACAATCAGGTGCGGCGCACGGTTCTCGACCGCAGTCTCGACGTCTTCCGGGTAGTTCATCAAGCGCTGCAACAACTCCATCGCCGCGGGTTCAACCAACGCGGTGATCGACGCTCGGCCAAGTGCCGCGTCGTAGGGCAGGCCTTTCTCCACCGCCTGGCGGAACAGCCCACAGATGCGTGCGTGCGTGTACTGCAGGTAATACACCGGATTTTCGACCGATTGCGACTTGGCCAGATCCAGATCGAAATCCAGATGCTGCTCGTTGCTGCGCATCACATAGAAGAAGCGCGCGGCATCCTTGCCGACCTCCTTACGCAAATCACGCAGGGTGACGAAGCTGCCAGCACGCGTGGACATCTGCACGCGCTGTCCGCCCTCGTACAGAATGGCGAATTGGACCAGCGGAATTTCGATCCGCGAAGGATCCAGCCCGAGCCCGCTCGCCACTGCTTTCAGACGTGCAATATAGCCATGGTGATCGGCACCGAGGACGTAGATCGCCTTGTCGTGGCCGCGTTCGAGTTTGTTCTGCAGATAGGCGATGTCGGACGCAAAATAAGTAGTGGCGCCGTTCTCACGCACCACGACGCGGTCCTTCTCATCGCCAAACTCGGTGGCCCGGAACCACAGCGCGCCGTCTTTTTCATACATGTGGCCTTTGGCCTGCAGCGTTTCGATCGCATGCTTTACCGCGCCCGAAGTGGCGAGCGAGCGTTCGGAAAACCAGTTGTCGTACTTGACGCCAAACTCGGCCAGATCGTCCTTGATGTCGGCGAGCATCGACCTCAGACCACTTTCGAACAGACTGCGATAGTTCGCCTCGCCGAGCAGGGTTTTGGCACGCGCGATCAATGCATCGACATGCAGCTCTTTGTCGCCGCCCTCAGACAAATCGGCGGGCAGGTCGCGACTGACATCCGCCGCTTTGCGGTGCAGCTTCGGTCCCACATTCAGCCGCAGGTCGCGGGCAATGCCGTGAACGTAGTCACCCTTGTAGCCGTTGTCCGGGAAGCGCACGCTCTCGTTGCCCAGTTCCAGATAGCGCAGCCAGACGCTGACCGCGAGGATGTCCATCTGACGGCCGGCATCGTTGACGTAGTATTCGCGATAAACGCGATGACCACCGGCCTCCAGCAAGTTGGCCAGAGTGGCGCCATACGATGCGCCGCGGCCATGACCAACGTGCAACGGGCCGTTGGGGTTGGCCGAAACGTATTCGATGATGATCGACTCGCGCGAGCCGGGCGGCGCAAAACCGTAACGCTCGCCAGCGTCGAGCACACGCAGCACGGTGCGCGTCAAGCAGTCCTGGCTCAGCGTGAAATTGATGAACCCGGGTCCGGCGATGGCCAGCTTGGCGACATCTTCATGCGCCGGCATTGCCTTGACGATGAGCTCGGCAATTTCGCGCGGCTTGCGACCGGCAACGCGCGCCGCCTGCATGGCAATATTGCAGGCAAAATCGCCATGCGTCTTGTCGCGCGTGCGCTCGACCGAGAACGGCACCGGGGCGGGGAAAGTCAGCTCGCCGTTGGCCGCGAGGGCTGCAAGCGATTGGGAAACCAGGCCACGGATGATGTCTTTCACAGGAACACGCTAAAGCCACAAGGGCGCGCATTGTAGTGGCCCCAAGCCAACGCCAGGGTGAACTGCTGTCAACTGCCCCGAAGCAGCCACGTAGGAGCGGACCTGGCCGCGATAAACACTCGGTAACGCCATTCGCGCCCAGGTGCGCTCCTACAACCAAACCGCGTTCCAGAACGGCCAATCCCGGCACGATGTCACCAAACCCGCGCGGACCGGATTGGCAATCACGTAGCGCGCGCAGGCCAGCACATCCTGGTCATTCCTCAACGCATGATCGTGAAACCCCGTCTGCCACAGTGCCCCGCGACGCCGCTCAAGTGCATTGATCGTTCTCGAAGTGCAGGCTTTGAAGCGCGACATCGTGTCAGAGATGGATCCCGAATGCAGTTCAACCAGGCCATGCCAGTGGTCCGGCATCAGCAGCCAACAGAGCAGTCGTGCGTGCGGCCACAGTGTCGGATCATGGCTGAGGCGCGCGACCTGGGCCGCCGCCCAGAAATCAGCAAAGCGCGGCTCGCGGTCCGAGCAACACGTTGTGATCAGATAGATCTGGCCAAGCAGATGGGTACGACCCTTTCGCAGGGAGCGGTTTCCAGGAATGAGCTTATGGGTCTGCATGCCCCTATCGTGATGGTGACCGCGATGCGCTCACCACCCACTCGCGCCTAGATCTGGCATCAAAGCGTACGAATTCCGCCTGCGAATTATCGTAGGAGCGGACCTGGCCGCGATAAACACTCCGGACCGCCATTCGCGCCCAGGTGCGCTCCTACCGTAGGAGCGGACCTGGCCGCGATAAACACTCGGCAACGTCAATTCGCGCCCGGGTGCGCTCCTACGCGGCTACTCGAAACCGTTGCCGAACAGAGCCTGCAACAGGCTGATCTGATCGGGCACACAATCCATGCTGGTGCCACTGCCGGTATTGCCGTTGTCGTCGCAGTTGATGGTCAGGGTAGTGGTTCCGGAGCTGCCGTTGGGATTGAAGCTGACGCGATTATTGTCAAAGAAGTTGCTGAAAGCACCGACCGTACCCAGCAAAGTCAGGGTTGCGCTGTTGCTTCCGGAAACGACGGTGACGCTGTCGTTGTTGCTCGCCGTCAGCAAGCCCTGATTCACCGACAGCACGACGCCGATGTTGCCGCTGGCAGCATCGATATCACTGACGTTGATGCCCACAATCGGCGTGCTGCCTGGTGCGCTGACGACCTGGCTGGCGGGCGCATTCAAGCTGGGCGCATCATTGACCGCGGTGAAACTGATCGAGCGCGCATCGACATCGGTTCGCGCGCTACCGCCGGTCGCACCGCCATCATTGCTGGTGATGGTCAGAGTCACCGTAGCGGTGTTGTTCGCCGTTGGCGCATAGGTCGGACGGTTGCCGGCATTGGCAAGATAGCTCGCCAGATTGGTGACTGTGCCGGTCAGCGTCAGCGCGTTGCTGCCATTGCCCGAGACGCTGACCCCGCCCGCATTGACTGCGGTAAAGGTGCCCTGCCCTGCAGGAATCGCCAGATTGAAGCTGACATTGTTGGCCGCGGAGTCGACATCGGCGACCGACATTCCGGCCAGGCTGATGTTGATGTCCTCGGTTGCGGTGAAGCTGCTGGGTAATGTGTTCACCGGCGCGTCGTTCACCGCGGCGATCGACAACGTACTGCTGTCGCTATCGCTGAGCGCACCCCCGGTTCCCGAGTTGCCGTTGTCATTGATCAGGATGCTCAAGGTGACATTGCCATTGGCGTTGGCCGCGGGCGTGTAGTTTGGATTGCTGGCAGCGGCCGCGAACCAGGTGTTGAGGTTGGTCAGCGTGCCGCTGACCTGCAGGCTGTTGCTGCCAGAACCCGAAACAATGCTGACCCCGCCACTGGCCGTGGCAGCGATGCTGCCATTGCCGGCCGGAACTGTGAGCGTCACATTGAGCACGCCGGTGCCGGCATCGACATCGGTGAACGAGATGCCACCGAGGTTGGCGACGGTGTCCTCGGTCACCGCAATCGATGTGGGGCGGATGATGTTGGGGGCGAGGTTGGGATTGCTGACGGACGTGCTAAAACAGCCAAAACCGACATTGGCCTGCACGGTAGGCAACAGGTAGGTGCGGTGCGCATTGGCGAATACGTTGCTGACGCCACAACCCGCGGGCGCAATATGGCAGTAACTCATCAGCGTGCCACGCACATTGGTAACGCCATTGACCGTGGACGCTGCCGGGCACGCGCTGGCGCCCGAATAGCAACCGCCGCCCTCCGCGTTGTAGCACTGGTCGATCGTCGCCCCACTATTGCTGGGTGCACCGGTGGTCGCATTGCTGCAATGGGTATGGTCAGCGCCAAAGTTGTGCCCCAATTCGTGCGACAACACATAGGTATCGGAGGCAGCACCCGAGCCGGAAGATCTGAACACCTGGGTAAAGCTGTAATGGCTGCTATTGCAGTAGTTGGCCCCCGCATTCAGCACCCAGGCTATGCCGGAAGATTGATTGGTTGTTGGCTGTTTTCCGGAAAGCATCATCGCAAACGCACGCTGCACTCCACTTTGGTTGGCGTTCCAATAATTGGTGAATTCGCTCAATTGGGAACCCTGCGCATTGCCACCACCACTCGGTCCCGCGCTGTAGGGATCAGCAGTCGAGGATGGGCGTAACACCACCGTGCCCAGGGTCAAGGTGAGGTCCAGGTCGCGCTCGTAAATCACGTTGAAGTTGGTTACCAATGCGGCGATGTAGTTGCTTGCACTGGTCGAGTTGTTCGAAAACTTCAGGTTCATGAGTTCATTGTCGGTATCGAACGCGACCACCGCAAAGCGCGATCCTGGCGAGCCCTTGGCTGCGGTCAATCCTGACAAGGATTTGTCTTCGCCCACTGGCTGCCCAAGCACAGACTCGCCCGGTACTGACCCGGCGCAGGACCAGGACATCTTGGTTCCGTCTGGCGCCTGGTCGGCGAATTCTGCCGTCAACCGGATGCGGTCGCGTTCCTTTTGCGAACTGATTGCGTAGACATTTCCATCATCGCCCAGCAACGTGCCTTGTACTGAAGAGCCGTCCGGCGCCAGTGCCAAGCTCATGCGTGGGGCATTCACGACCGAGTCATCTGCGATGAAAAACAGCCAGTTGCTGCGCGGGATTTCTCGCGGACCCGCGTCTTCTACTACCCAGACTTTGGCATCGGGCGCATAAACATCGATGCGCTTGAGCTGCACCTGCCGCGAGCCTTTGCCACTGATCGGAACGCGGGCGAGACTGATCGTTTCGCCAACAGCGACCCGACGCAATGCAGCCAACTCCGAACTATCGATGCGCGCGTCCTGCGCCGCATTGACGAAAGACGGTGCGGCGACCAGGGACCACCAAAAAAAGCTTCTCAAAAACCTCATGACGCGCTCCACGATACAAATTCGATGGCACAAGTATAGGCGTGGGGTCAAACCCCACGAAGACCGCCTGTTCACGTTTTCGCACTTCCGTCTGATCCATTAACGTCCAGCTCACAATCGAGATCAACGATGGCCGTCGAAACAAGCGCGCAAACGCCTTGCAGGGTGTCCCGATGGCTACCAGGGCTCGCGCATCGCGTAGTTGGCGGGCACGATTGTTTGCAGAAGTGAAGCAATCGACAACACCCGCTCTCAATCCCAAGACGGCGCCGTGGTCTCGAACATTTGGCATCCAGAATCGGCTACGCAGCGCCTGGGCGGCAACTCAGCCCAATCTCGGCAGCACGCGCAACTCACGTCATCGATGGCGGCGAGTTTTCACAATGATGGGCTATGCGAATTTCCGATCGAACGCATGACGGAAATCATTACGGCCAGCCCTAGGAACGCCAGAGAGAAAATAGAGAAGGCTGGAATTGGCTCTGCTTGGCCAACCGCAAGGGCAGAGAGGTATACGGTCGGGTGGGTCTCGAGGAAAGGTCCGAAATGTTGCTCAGTGACGCGAACATCGACCGGATAGATTGCAGCGGGAAGCGCTTCGGTCCTGAAAGTTACGGCCTGTGGCGGATGCGGGCCAAAGCCGCCACAGTCATCAATGATTGCAACATCAATGACTATCCTGCCCTGCTCCAGGTAGGCGTTGCCCAAAGCATATGCGTTCAGCGATGGTGTGAGGGTTATCTCGGCAATCCAACCTGCGCCGGTTCGCTCGACTCGCGCCGAATAGGATGCGGGCCACGGTCTATCACGCAAGCAGGCCTGCGACTGGCCGGCGACATCACCGACAACGGCGAGCGCAAACAGCACGAACGTCCACCTGAAAAATTCCATCTTGTTTCCTTGGAAGTCGGTTTGAGGTGATCGACCGCTCCGATAAAGGACCCATGCTCTGGCCGACGCGCATGCACTACATCGGTGCACAACCCGTGCTTGTATGCGACATGCATGGCGCTACATACGAATGAAACGCCCGTTGGTGGGGAATCGCGCGCGTGAGTCGGTTAGGATTCGGGCTTCGCCAACAGTATCGTGCCGCGCGGTCGCGCCGCCAGTGGAGGGACGCCATGAATCAGTCAACCGACAACCTCAATCAAGATCTTGACCCGGTAGAAACGCGCGAATGGATCGAGGCGTTGAACGCGATCATCGGTGTCGATGGCACCGATCGCGCGCATTTCATTCTCGAGCGACTGGTCGATGAGACGCGACGTGCCGGCGGTCACCTGCCGTTTCCGTTGACCACCGAATACGTCAATACGATTCCAACGCAGATGGAAACCAAGTCGCCCGGCGACGCGGCGATGGAGTGGACGATTCGCTCGATCCTGCGCTGGAATGCGGCGGCGATGGTGGTGCGCGCGAACCGCAAGCCGGGTGACCTGGGCGGGCACATCGCGAGCTTTGCTTCCAGCGCCACGTTGTACGACGTCGGCTTCAACCATTTCTGGCGCGCAGCGGGTGACGCTCATCCCGGTGATCTTCTGTACATCCAGGGACATTCGGCGCCGGGTGTTTACGCACGCGCGTATCTGGAAGGACGACTGACCGAGGAGCAGATCAATCATTTCCGCATGGAAGTGGATGGCATCGGCATTCCGTCCTATCCGCATCCGTGGCTGATGCCGGATTTCTGGCAGACGCCAACGGTATCGATGGGTCTGGGCCCGATCAGTGCGATCTATCAGGCACGGTTTTTCAAATATCTCGAACACCGTGGGCTGCTGCCGGAGACCGATCGCAAGGTGTGGTGCTTTATGGGTGATGGCGAAAGTGATGAACCCGAATCGCTGGGCGCCATTTCGCTGGCTGGTCGCGAGAAGCTCGACAATCTGGTGTTCGTCATCAACTGCAATCTGCAGCGCCTGGATGGCCCGGTGCGCGGCAACGGCAAGATCATCCAGGAGCTGGAAGGCAGTTTCCGCGGCGCCGGCTGGAATGTGGTAAAGCTGATCTGGGGCAGTTACTGGGATCCACTGCTGGCACGCGATACCTCCGGCAAACTGCGTCAGCTGATGATGGAAACCGTCGACGGCGAGTACCAGAACTTCAAAGCATTTGGCGGTGCCTACACGCGCGAACATTTCTTCGGCAAGTATCCGGAGACCAAGGCACTGGTCGCCAGCCTTTCCGACGACGACATCGCGCGGCTCAACCGCGGTGGGCACGATCCGCACAAGGTCTATGCCGCCTATGCCGAGGCGCACGCGCGTAAAGGGATGCCCACAGTCATCCTGGCCAAAACCGTGAAAGGTTATGGCATGGGCGATGCGGGCGAGTCGAAAAACATTACCCATCAACAGAAGAAGATGGACACCGCCTCGATCAAGGCGTTTCGCGATCGATTCAATATTCCGGTCGCCGACGACAAACTTGACGAGGTGCCGTTCTATCATCCCGGTGCGGATTCGCCCGAGGTCAAGTACATGAAGGCGCGGCGCGAGGCACTCGGCGGCTCACTGCCGCAGCGCAGGCGCAAGTCTGAGTCGTTGCCGGTGCCCGAGCTGGTGGTTTTTGATCGCCTGCTCAAGTCCAGCGGTGAGCGCGAAATATCGACAACGATGGCCTTTGTCCAGGCGCTGAACATCATCCTGCGCGACAAGACTGTCGGTCCGCGTACGGTGCCGATCGTGGCCGACGAGGCGCGTACTTTTGGTATGGAAGGTCTGTTTCGACAGATCGGAATCTATGCGCCGTTTGGCCAGTTGTATCGGCCGATGGATGCCGATCAACTGTCCTACTACCGCGAGGACGCGGCCGGGCAGGTGTTGCAGGAAGGCATCACCGAGGCCGGCGCGTTCTGCTCGTGGATGGCGGCGGCAACCAGTTACAGCACCAACAATCTGCCGATGTTGCCGTTCTTTATTTTCTACTCGATGTTTGGCATGCAGCGCATCGGTGATTCCTGCTGGCAGGCCGCCGACATGCGCGCGCGCGGGTTCCTGCTCGGCGCTACCGCGGGGCGCACCACGCTCAACGGTGAGGGATTGCAGCACGAGGACGGCCATTCGCACCTGCTTGCCGGCGCGATTCCCAACTGCCGACCGTATGACCCCACGTTCGGATTCGAAGTAGCCGTGATCGTGCAGGACGGCATGCGCCGCATGCTGACCGAACAGGAGGATGTGTATTTTTACATCACCCTGATGAACGAAAACTACACCCATCCGGACATGCCCGAGGGCGCCGCAGCCGGCATTCTCAAGGGCATGTATCTGCTGAAGGAAGGCGGCAAAGCCAAGAAGAACGAACCCCGGGTGCAGCTGATGGGATCGGGCACGATCCTGCGCGAAGTGATCGCCGCTGCCGAATTGTTGGAGAAGGATTTTGGTGTCGGTGCCGATATCTGGTCCTGCCCCAGCTTTACCGAACTACGCCGCGACGGCGTGGACGTCGAACGTTGGAACCGGCTGCACCCCGAGGCTGCACCGAAAAAGGCCTGGATCACCACGCAACTTGAAGGCCGCAACGGGCCCGTTGTGGCAGCGACGGACTATGTCCGCGCGTTTGCGGAACAGGTCCGCGCCTATATGCCGCGTGGTGTGCACTACACCGCGTTGGGCACCGATGGATTCGGCCGCTCGGATACGCGCAGCAATCTGCGCCGATTCTTCGAGGTCGATCGACACTACATCGCGCACGCCGCGATCGCTGCCCTGGCGAGCGAAGGCAAAATGAACCCGCAGGACGTCGCCCGCGCCATCAAGCGCTACAAAATCGATCCGGACAAACCCAATCCGGTCACTGTGTAACTAACGCCTCTTGTGGGAGCGGCTTCAGCCGCGAAGCTCGGATTCCAAACATCGAGTCGTCGAGGTCAAAGCAACGCCTTCGCGGCTGAAGCCGCTCCTACATTTCA
>JANMSL010000650.1:0-2576 GCA_031389245.1 Lysobacterales bacterium
GGAGCAAAGCTTCGCGGCTTACGCCGCTCCCACTTGGGAGTGCTCGCTTGGGTTTTTCCGAACCCAGAGGACCGGAGCAAAGCTTCGCAGCTGAAGCCGCTCCTACATGAGAACGCGCTCACCCGTTGTGGCTCAACGCCCGGCTTCCAGCGCGGCAATGCGTTCTTCGATCGGCGGATGGCTCATGAACAGTTTGCGCAGGCCAGAGGTTCGGCCTCCGGCAATACCAAATGCCTGCACCGCTTCAGGCAATGCATGCTCGGCACGATCGCCACCCAAACGGCGCAGGGCATTGATCATGGAATTACGTGATGCCAGCGCAGCGCCACCATGGTCGGCGCGAAATTCACGGCGACGTGAAAACCACATCACGATCATCGAAGCGAGCAGGCCGAACAGCATCTGCAGGACGATGTAGACAACGGTATGGACAACGCTGTCGATCACGCCGGGTCGACTATTGCTGTTGCCGCGCAGGGCACCGGACACGATGTTGGCAACAATGCTGCTGAAAAATACGACAAAAGTATTCAGCACGCCCTGCAACAGCGATAGTGTCACCATGTCGCCGTTGGCTACATGGCTGATCTCGTGGCCGAGCACGGCCTCGACTTCGTCGCGTTGCATTTGCCGCAGCAGCCCGCTGCTGACCGCTACCAACGACTTGTTGCGATTCCAGCCGGTGGCAAACGCATTCATTTCGGCCGCTTCAAACACGGCGACCTCGGGCATGCCGATGCCGGCCTTGTCGGCTTGGCGGCGCACCGTATTGAGCAGCCAGGCTTCGGACTCGTTGCGCGGCTGACTGATTACCTGAGCGCCGGTACTGCGCTTGGCCAACCATTTGGAGATGAACAGCGAGAATAGCGAACCGGTCATGCCGATCACTGCCGAAAACAGCAGCAGTCCGCCCAGTCCGCCCGTGTTGCGCTGCAAACCGAATACGCTGGCCACAATACCGATCACCAGCATGATGGCCAGATTGGTCGCAACGAACAGGAATACGCGCATCATCAAACCTTCTCCTCTTCCGGCCCGAGTGAGCCGTATGCGGCATGATATGGAGCATCAATCGCAGTGATTCAAGCGCTCCTCAACAGTGACTTCAGACATGTCAGACACGAACAGCCGCTTCCCTTCAATCGAACGCTACCGAGGTCGCTTCGCCCCCTCGCCCACCGGAAACCTGCATTTCGGCTCGCTGGTGGCTGCGCTCGGTAGCTGGTTGCGGGCGCGTTCGCTTGGCGGCGACTGGCTGGTGCGTGTCGAGGATATCGATCCGCCGCGGGAGCGCGCGGGCGCCAGCGGCGAGATACTGGAAACGTTGAAGGTGTTCGGCATGCAGTCCGATGAACTGGTGGTGTTCCAGAAGGATCGACACGCGCTTTACCGTAGCGCCCTGCAGCGGCTGATTGGTTCGGGCGATGCGTTTTCCTGCACCTGTACACGCAGCGACCTGGCGCCGAGCGGCATTCACCAGGGTGACTGCAAGGGCAGCGGTGGAGCAGCGGCGATTCGCCTGCGTGTGCCCGACCGGGTCTGGCGGTTCCAAGACGCAGTGGCCGGCGAGATCATTCAGCACAGCCGCACTACGGGGGATTTTGTATTGTGGCGCGCCGACGGATTCCCAGCGTATCAACTCGCGGTGGTGGTCGACGATCACGCCCAGGGCATCACCGAGGTGGTGCGCGGAGGCGACCTGCTCGATTCAACACCGCGGCAGATCTACTTGCAGCAAAGGCTCGATCTGCCGACGCCAGGCTATCTGCATGTGCCTTTGGCACTCGACGCGCAAGGGCACAAACTGAGCAAATCGCTGGACAGCCTGCCGATCGACCGCACCGACCCATTGCCCGCAGTGCGCCGCGCGCTGAATTTTCTAGGCCAGCCCGATCACCGTGGCGTCGGCAACCTCGATCAATTGCTGATCCGATCGGTGGCATCGTTCGATGTCACGTGCATTCCGCCGATGCCGATGCAGATCGAGCCGGGCGACAAGTCGGACGCGACGACGGACCGTACGTCCGGCGCCTGATAGACGGGTGCAAAGCCGCCGCCGGGCGTGCGGAAATTCGTCGTCTGTCCCTGATACAGACGCGCCGCAAACAGTTGGACTTCGCCGCTGTAGACATACGCGCGCACATCGAGTTTCAGGCCAGTGGCAATCGTCGCCTGGCGGGTCATTCGCTCACTGGGTGGTACCAGTTGCTGGGCGACGTAGTCGGCTTGCTGCAGCTCAGCAAACACCGTGCGTGTCATCTTGTCGCCGCGATAGGCACCACGACTGGCGAAGCCACTGGCTGGCTTGAAGAACCAGTGCTTGCGCTGCTGCCAGAGCGTGGCCGCATTGTCCGCAGTGACCGCAACGGTACGCGGCACATTGTGCAGGAGTAGTTCGATCGTCGCTGCCGAAACGCCCCAACGCTCCAGCTGTTCGCGGTCACTCAGCAAGATCAGATTGCGCTTGTTCGCGTACAGTGCGTGCGCACGCGGATGGGGTGAGAATACGCTCGCATCATGTACGTAGGCGCTGCGTAGATGCGCATGCTCGGGCTGCGCGAGATAGAAGTCGGTGA
>JANMSL010000655.1:0-1566 GCA_031389245.1 Lysobacterales bacterium
TTTCGGTGGCGTGGTGGAGCCGCACTCTTCAATCCTGTTACCGGTCACATTGCAGGCGACGGGCAGGACCTTCTACATGCAGTTTGACCTGGGCGCGCCCAGTTCGGTGCTCTACCACGATACGGTGATGGCTATTCAGGCAAAGTATTCCGTATTCAATTTGGTCGAAGAAGACCAACGCAAGTATGCGATCGATACTCAATTGACGGCCGGTGGCATACAGATGTCGCTCAAACGTGCGCGTCTGACAAAGAGTGCTGGAACCGGAGAAATCAACTGGCAGGACGATACCGGCGTCGTGGTGATCGGCACCATTGGCTCCGATTTGCTGGACGGTCGAGAGCTGACCATCGACTATCCCAATCGCAGCCTGTCGGAGGAGTCAACGGCGCCCTGTAGCGTTCTGACGAAACCTTCAGCCAAGCTTGATTACAAGGAACGGCGCGTCATTCTTGCCGCAGAGTTCGAGGGCGCACCGACCAAAATCATGCTCGACACCGGCTCCAGTTCGTTCGCGCTACTGACCGACGAATCGACGTGGTCGCGCCTGTCAGCCGGCGGCACCAATGCGCGCACATTTGGCGTCAATTCGTGGGGTGATACGTTGACCGCACACGTCGCTGACACCGCGGCATCAATTGGTCTTGGCGGCAGCTTGCTGCCGCTGAAGCATGTGACCTATATTGAAGGCACCAGCCTGTTGCAGAATCTGCTGATGCGGATGTCGGGCATGAGCGGCATGACCGGAAACAAATTGCTGCTCGACAAGACACTCGTGCTCGATCCGGCGAACTCGCGCTATTGGGTACTGCATTCGCCAAACGCTGCCAATAGAGTCGACCCGTCGTGAGCGGTCGTCGGGCAGCGTGATCAACCCACCCTTGGCACTTAGGCCACGCACGGTAAATTGTGCGACGCATTGAGTAGCGCCGCATCCAAAACCACGCTCGCGCACTGAGCGCGAAGGCTCATTGCGTTGGTTTCCCGGTGTACACGGAATCCAATGCGTTACGCGGATTTGGAGATTTCAGAAAGTGCCGCGCCAGCAGCATCCATATCGGATCGCTTCACGGCAAAGTCACCCAGTGCCACGATCCCAACCAAGCGCTTGTCAACGTTCACAACCGGCAAGCGTCGGATCTGGTGCTCACTCATAAGCTTGGCCGCATCGTCCACCGAGTCTTCCTCGTACGCCCAGACGATGCCCGCGGACATGATGTCGCGCACTTTGGTGCTCGGTCCCAGGCCATCGGCTACAGCGCGGATTGCGATGTCCCGATCCGAGATCGCACCGATCATGCGATCGTTCTCGCCCACTGGCATCATGCCGAAGTTGGATTGCCGCATCTGCTGCGCTGCATGCTCGATCGTATCGTCCGGGCTGATTACCCGCACGTCCCGGCTCATCACATCCATAAGCTTGTTCATTTCCATCTCCTCTGAAAAACCGAAATACTGGGCCGCTGAAGTCGTCAAACGCCGGGCCGTTTTCACTGTCGCGTCAGGTTGGAATCATCCCAGTGGTTCTCACCCGCGACCTGGGATTGCAAACTACGAAGCGGGTGC
>JANMSL010000703.1:0-4233 GCA_031389245.1 Lysobacterales bacterium
GGTAAAAGGAGCGTCCGGATGGCGATGGTGCCCTTCGCATGACCGATAAGAGAACAGTATGAACCAGCCCGTGCGAATTCCCCATTTCATCAACGGCCAGCGTGTGAACGGCAACGAAGCTGCAGTTGCGCCCGTATTCAACCCGGCGACGGGAGCGCAATCGGGCAGCCTCGCGCTTGCCGACGCAGCCGATGTGGACCGGGCAGTGGCCGCTGCCAAGGCGGCGTTTCCCGGCTGGGCGGCAACACCGCCGATCCGGCGTGCGCGAATCTTCTTCAAACTGCGCGAACTGGTTGAAAGCAACGCCGACATTCTGGCGGCGCAGATCACTGCCGAGCACGGAAAAACCCACAGCGATGCGCTGGGCGAAGTGCAGCGCGGGCTGGAGGTGATTGAATTCGCCTGTGGCATTCCACAGCTGCTGAAGGGCGAATTCACTGACAACATCGGTAGCGGAGTTGATGCGCTATCGCTGCGCCAGCCGCTGGGTGTGGTAGCGGGCATCACCCCGTTCAATTTCCCGGCGATGGTGCCGATGTGGATGTTTCCCATCGCCATCGCCTGCGGCAATTGTTTCGTGCTCAAACCGTCGGAACGCGATCCGTCGTCATCGCTGCTGCTTGCCGATTGGCTCAAGCAGGCTGGGCTGCCCGACGGCGTGTTCAACGTCGTCCACGGCGACAAGCGTGCGGTCGATGCGTTGTTGGCGCACCCTGATGTGCGCGCGCTGAGTTTTGTCGGGTCGACGCCGATCGCGAAGTACATTTATGAAACCGGCGCACGCAATGGCAAGCGCGTGCAAGCGCTGGGTGGCGCCAAGAACCACATGCTGGTGATGCCCGATGCCGATCTGGAGCAGACCGCCGACGCGTTGATGGGAGCAGGATATGGCTCCGCCGGTGAGCGCTGCATGGCCATCTCGGTGGCAGTGGCTGTGGGCGATGTGGTGGCTGATGCATTGGTTGCTCGGCTCGCACCGCGGGTACGCACGTTGAAAATCGGTTCGGGAATGTTGCCCGACATGGACATGGGGCCGCTGATTACCGCGCAGCATCGCGATCGCGTGCGCGGCTATGTCGATCTCGGCGTCGAGGAAGGTGCGGACCTGGTGGTCGACGGGCGCGGTCACAAAGTGAAAGACGGCGAGGGCGGGTTCTTTCTCGGTGGCTGTCTGTTTGATCGGGTGACCGAGCACATGCGCATCTACAAGGAAGAAATCTTCGGGCCGGTGCTGTGCATTGTGCGCGCAGCCAACTACGAAGAGGGGCTACGTCTGATCAACGAACACGAATACGGCAACGGCACCGCAATCTTTACCCGCGATGGTGACGCGGCACGCGATTTCGTGCAGCGCGTGCAGGTCGGCATGGTTGGAGTCAACGTACCCATTCCCGTGCCCGCGGCGTTCCACAGTTTCGGCGGCTGGAAGAATTCGTTGTTTGGCGACCTGCACGTCTATGGACCAGATGGTGTGCGCTTCTATACCAAGCTCAAGGCCGTGACCTCGCGCTGGCCGACCAGCATCCGGTCGGGGGCGCAATTTGTGATGTTTACGGGTGACTAGGTGATCGCTGGTCGGCTCAAGTGTGCGGTCCCACGGTCGAAGGGGTTAGAATCGTGACGAGAGCGACGATCCCGCGGAGCCCACGCGAAAACTGAGGTGTGCCAAGGTCGGCTCCGCTGTGCTTGTGTCGACCTGGGTCTCGCCAAACCGCATCCATTGGTTGAGGAGTTCGCATGAACGCGCAACTGAAAGACAACGCGACACTGATCACGATCAACGGCAAGCGCCTGTGGGATTCGTTGATGGAAATGGCCAAGATTGGCGCCACGCCCAAAGGCGGTGTGTGTCGATTGGCATTGACCGATCTCGACAAGGACGGGCGCGACCTGTTTGTGCGTTGGGCCAAGGAGGCCGGATGTACGATCAGTGTCGACAAAATGGGCAATGTCTTTGCCCGTCGAGCCGGGAAAGACGATTCGCTGACGCCGGTGGTGACTGGATCGCATGCCGATTCGCAACCAACCGGTGGCCGTTTCGATGGAATCTATGGCGTGCTGGGTGGGCTGGAAGTAATCCGCTCTCTCAACGACCACAAGATCGAAACCGATCGCCCGCTGGAAGTGGTGATCTGGACCAATGAAGAGGGTTCGCGTTTTGCGCCAGCGATGGTTGCGTCCGGCGTATTTGCCGGTGTGTTCACGCTCGACTACGGCCTCTCCCGGGCAGATGTCGACGGCAAGACCATGGGCGAGGAACTCGCGCGCATTGGCTATGCCGGTGATCGGCCGATGGGCAAACCGATCCATGCCGCGTTCGAGTTGCACATTGAGCAAGGCCCGATTCTCGAAGCGGAGGGCAAGACCATCGGTGTAGTGCATGCGGCGCAGGGGCAGCGCTGGTATGAGGTCGTGTACACCGGTCAGGAATCGCATGCCGGGCCCACCCCCATGCCACGTCGCCGCGATGCATTGCTGGGTGCTGCGCGAGTGATTGATCTGGTCAATCGCATCGGCCTCGAACACGCGCCCTACGCCTGCGCCACGGTCGGGATGATTCAAAACCATCCCAATTCACGCAATGTGATTCCTGGCCGCGTATTTTTTACCATCGACATCCGCCATCCCGAAGATGCCGTGCTCGCCGAGATGGACCGCAAGGTGCGCGACGGTGTCGCGCGCGTCGCGGCGGAAACCAAGCTGGAAGTCACCCGATTCGAACAGATTTTCTACTACGCGCCGATCGCCTTCGATCGGGCCTGCGTCGATTCAGTGCGCGCGGCGGCCGAGCGTTTTGGCTACTCGCATCGCGATATTGTTTCCGGTGCCGGTCACGATGCGTGCTACCTATCGAAAGTAGCGCCCACGGCAATGGTGTTTGTGCCCTGCGTCGATGGCATCAGTCACAATGAAGTTGAAGATGCCACGCCGGAGTGGATCGAGGCCGGCGGTAACGTGTTGCTGCACGCCATGTTGGGACGCGCTGGTCGTTGAACGGACCAAAGCTGCAAACTCAGTCCTGTGTTTGCGAGGCATAATGTTCCTGCAGTAACGTTGATCGCATTTACTTGGTCGGGCTCCGCTCATGGCTTGCCGATACGCACCAGGGCGTGCTTCATTGAGTGCTTCGCGTGTCGCCGGACGGAGCTGATGCAGCATCGCTCTGCGGTGCGTTTCCTGAAGCAGCAGTTCAGCGCAGGAGCCGGGTCAATGCGCCAGCGGGGGAATGCACTTCTGGTTGATGCCCAATGCGCTACTCCGCGGTTGTCGGATCAATCATCGAGGCCACCGCTGATATGCGATTCGCCGGGAAACCGCCTTGCTGCGCGTGCTCTCGAATGAGGCTTTCGTTGGGCGCGATATAGACACAGTAGATCTTGTCGCTGGTGACGTAACTGTGCACCCACTGAATCTGTGGGCCCAAATCGCTAATGACGCCACATGATTTCTGCGAGATCGCCTTCAGTTCCGCAGCCAAAAGTCGTCCGGCACCGGCAATCTCTCTTTCTATAATGTATTTCGGCATGATGAATGTCCTTGAGATTTCGGATGAGCAACACTGGTCAATACCATTGAGTTCGCGATGACACCTCAGGAGAACAAATCGCGTCTGTCGTGTAACGCTTGCATCGCGGCCAGGCGAGTGTCGGTTCTATCGCCGCACTTGCGAGGAACGGGGTTTGCCGTCGTGATGCGCCGTAGCGCAGGCGAGTTGCACCAAAACCCCACGTTCCGCAGATCCGCCTGTTGCGGCTGAATTCACTCGAACCCGTTGGCAAACACGCGATCGTCGAACAGGCTCACCAGATTACTCAGCGGTCGGCCGACGGCGAGCCGAGCGCGCGCGGCGTCGTAGTCGAACACCATCGTGCTGCCGCCGTTGTCGGCGGTGCCGAGCACACTGTTGCTCACGTCTATCGTTCCGATCAGGCCATTGGCGCCGTTGGCGAGCGTGATGGCACCGGCGCCTTGGATAGCGCCGTTTTTCCAGTATTCGGTGGCGGTGACGTAGTTGCCGTCCGCCAGCGCGGTTAGCACGTCGCCCACCTGGTCGTTGGGCTGGGTGCCCACCAGAGAGTTGAGCGCCGATACAGCTCCGCTGGTTCCCGTTGACCCGTTACCCCAAGTGACCGCGCCAACGTTGAGCGCCGCGCCATTGTCCCAAAAGAGACTGGAGACCGCATAGTTGCCGTTGCGCAGTTGGATAGCGTCATTGCCAATCCTGTCGTTTCT
>JANMSL010000736.1:0-2180 GCA_031389245.1 Lysobacterales bacterium
GGAAATTGCCATGGCGTCGGACTTCGTTCATCTGTACACCACCACCGCTATCTTCGAGTGCGCGAGAACGCTTTGCGTGACGCTGCCCATGATCAGTTTGGTCAACCCGCGGCGGCCGTGCGATGCCATGAAAATCACGTCGCACTTCTGCTTTTTCGCGGCTGCGATGATTCCTTCATAGATGCTGGGGGCGCTCGTCACCACCGATGCGCACGGGACACCTGCCGCCTTGGCCATCTTGCTTATCGCGTCCACACGCTTTTGTCCTACTTCACGTACACCCGCTGCGAATCTGTCCGTCGTCAGTTGGTCGAACGTATAGGCTTCGGAGAAAAAGGGCGCCAGGTCTTCGAGCGCGCTATAAGCGGTCACCTTGGCCCGTAGCGCTTTTGCGAGTGCGATAGCCGCCTTAGCGGCCTTATTGGCGAGCGGTGAGCCGTCGGTGGAAATCAGAATGTGCTTGAACATGGATACTCCTTCATTGAGGTCGGGTTGAACGATGGAACGGGAAGACGACCGGGGCACAAAGCAGAGGCTGGTGCGCGTCGACGCATCCACCGCATGCGATTTGGCTCGATCATGCCGGCACCGATCGCGAGGGTGATTGGGGGAGCACAAGCAAACGCGGCAACCCGAGACTTAGCAGGAAGCCCAGCACCGCGAGACCCGCCGTCAGAACGAAAGAAGCTCCCGGCAGGGCGGCAATATTGTAGAGAAGTCCACCTGCCGCCGAGCCCACAGTTACGCCAAGGCTGGCGGCCGCCGTCTGTTTGCCGAGCTGCCAGCCCTGAGCGCTCCCGGCTTTGGTAGATATCCAGTAGGTCAGGATCGGCGAAAGGATGCCGGCGCTGGCTGCGACCGCACCGATCACGACCAGCATCGACGTAAAGTCGGCGGCCCGCGGCACCAGGAACAACCCGGTCGCGAGTAGGGCGAGCGCGGGCGCGATAAGCCAGCGCGTCACGTCCGGCTTGAACCGCGGAGAGAACACGATTGCCTGTACCACGAACATGACCAGACTGCACTCGGTGAACATCAGCGCGATCTGGGTCGGCGTCAAGCCGAGTTCCTGCTTGCCGCGCAATGCGAGTCCAACCTCGAAAGCGCCAACCCCCGCCGAGACGATAAAAGTGAGCATCAGCAGTTTCGGCATGAGCCACGTCGGCATTTCGTCAGACCCGCCCGCGCCCTTGCGTGGGCGAGCATCGACTTTGTCACTCGGTATGGCAAAGGGAATGGCGCAGGCCACAAGAAATGCGAGCAGTGAAGTTGCCGCGAACGGAATTGCGACCGATCCAGCAGGCAGGTCAAGGGTGAGATATGCTGATGCCCATCGCGTAACCAACACCCCCAGCATCGGTCCGAGCAGGAAGCCGGAAATACCGGCCATGCTAACGAATGCGAACCGGCGGGCGCGCCCCTGTTCCGTTGTCGTCGCGTTGCCGATCACCGCGGCGACCACCGGTGTCACTGCGGCGGCGAACATGCCGCTCAAGAAACCCTCCGCGTAAACCGCGGTGAGGCTCTCGACGAACGAGAAGACCAGCATGGTTGCGCCGAAACCGACAAGCCCAACAAGCAACACGCCACGAGGACCTCGTCGATCGGATAGTCGGCCCCACATAGGTGCAAACAGAAAAAGTGCAAACGTGTAGGCGGCGGTCAGAAGTCCCGTGTGCCGGGAAACCTGCGCAGGCTCAACTCCCGTTCCCAGCAGCCGTTCGATCAGGTCGGGCAGAAGCGGGAGCGCTACGCCATAACCGATCGACACCGCAAAGACAGCGAGCATCAGCGCCGCCATCGTGACAAAGGGCAAGTCTTTTGAAGCCGCCGGTACGTTACTCACTTCAACACATCCTCATTGGTCTGTGGGACCACTGCGATCACGTGCTCCGCGCGCGTGCCGGCCACGTAGCACAGGAACCCAAGCAGCCAGGCCACCGCCGGCGCCAACAGCAGCCATTTGAAATCCGAGTCGAGTACGAAATTGGTCAGGCTCATTGTTACCACCGTGAGCACGCCCGCAAAGCCAAGCGCGGCCGCGGCTCCCTGAAGGTATTGCGGAATCGCACGCACACTCACAAAAATAGTCAAGACCCCGCTCCCCGCGATAAATCCGCCCATCACGGTGAACACATTTCGCAGCCACGGCGCCAATTGCGGCAAGAGCATCTCAACCT
>JANMSL010000755.1:0-5134 GCA_031389245.1 Lysobacterales bacterium
CATGCTGATGCGTGCGTCGCCTTCGGCAATTTTATCCACGCGTGGGAAAAGCAGCGGCAGAAACAACAGCAGTCCGAGCGCCCGCAGCGGCACACCCCGTGGCAGGAACAGCCACAGCGCACCGATCATGGCAAGCAACAATGCCCACAAACCGGGCGTGGCGAAGTACCACGATGCGCCTGGCAGTGACGCCAACCAATCGAGTAACCACCACAGCGGCTGCAGCATCCATGCCGCGGCCTGCAACAGCCACAGCCCCGAGGTCGGAGCAATGCCAAGCAATGCAATCGCGATCAGCAGCACCGGCACGATCAGCAAAGTGATCCACGGCACCGCCACCAGATTTGCAATCGGGCCGACCACACTGCCCTGGCCAAAAAACGCAATGGTGATCGGCAGCAAGCCCAGCGACATGGCGATTTGCGCGCGGCCAAAGCTGCGCAGCATTGAACTGCCGTGCGTCGCATCCGGCAGTGCCCACATCAATCCAGCCACACCAACAAAGCTCAGCCAGAACCCTGCGCCCAAAACAGCGAGTGGATCCCAGACCAGCACCAGCACCGCGGCCAGCGCCAGCGACTGCGTCATCGATGCCTGACGACGCAGCATGCGGGCGACCAGCACCACAACGATCATCAGCAGGGTGCGTTGCACGGGCAGCGACCAGCCGGCCAGAATCGAATAGGCCGTGGCCCACAGCAACGCGCCGCAGGCACTCAGCGTGAGTCTCGGCACGTATAACCCCAGGCGCGGCCAGATCCTGTAGATGCCAGCAAACAACAGCGCACCGAACGCAGCGACCAGACCGATATGCATGCCGGAGATGGCAATCAGGTGACCGGTCCCCGTCACCCGCAATGTGTCCCACTCGCCGTCCTGCAAGCCACGCTGATCGCCAACCGCCAAGGCACGCAGCAATGCAGCGAGCGGACGCTCGGCCACGTGGCTGTCGATGGCGTCGGCGATGTGCTCGCGCATACGGTCAACGCGACTGGTCCAAGGCAGCGGCGACGCATCGATCGCACCGTTGCGCACATAGCCGGTTGCCGCGAGGCGTTGTTCCAGCGCGTAGCGAGCGAAATCAAATCCCCCGGGGTTTTCTACCCCCCGCGGCGCGCGCAACTTGACGCTGCCGCTGAAGTGCTGCCCCGGATGCAACGTCGGCACATCCGCATACCAACTCAGGCGCACCCGTCCACGCACGCCGCTCGAAGCGCGCGAGGCAGCGTCGGGCATCAGTTCGAAGCGCGGCGGCATCAAATCCATGCGCGGCAGTCCGACGATCGTGCCGCTGATCGTGATCTCCTTGCCGGCCATCGCATCGTCGAGTCGAAGCTTCAACGCCATGCCGCCGCACAGACAGGCCCAGGCAAACCCGAGCATCGCCGCCGCGACCACGCGCGACGCGTGCCAACGCCACAGCATCAACAAAGCGAGCACCGCGATTGCTGACAACACAAGCAGTGCAGGCAACTGCGGCAGCAGCGCCGACGCGCAAACGCCGGCGACAAAGCCGAGCGCGGTCGGCGTATCGAGCGCGAGCAAGGTTCTGGGAGGCTGGAGCGCGGTCACGACCGCGAAGGTAGCGCATTGGCAAGGCCCAGGCGCAGATCAATCCTGAGTCCTCAATGACCATGCATCCCGCTCAGTCGCGCGGCAGCAATTTACCGTCGCGGATCTCCAGCACCCGGTCCATGCGCGATGCCAGTTGCATATCGTGCGTAACCACCACCAGCGATGTCCCCAGTTCACGCTTCAGGCCCAGCATCATGTCGTACACGGCCTGGGCATTGCCGGCATCAAGATTGCCGGTAGGCTCATCGGCCAGCACGCACAACGGCTTGGTGACCAGCGCGCGTGCAATCGCAGCGCGTTGACGCTCGCCGCCAGACAACTCCCCGGGCTTGTGATCAACCCGTTCCGCCAAACCCACCTGACCCAGAATCTCACGCGCCGATGCCGATGCCGACGCGGCCGATTCACCGCGGATCAGCAGCGGCATGGCCACGTTTTCCAGCGCGGAAAACTCCGGCAGCAAATGATGGAACTGATAAACAAAGCCGAGCGCGCGATTGCGCAGGTCGCCGCGTGCCGCATCGCTGAGTGCGCTCATATTCTGCCCAGCGACATGCACCTCGCCCGAGTCCGGCACGTCCAGACCGCCAAGCAAATGCAGCAACGTGCTCTTGCCAGCGCCCGAGGTGCCGACGATGGCCACCGACTCACCGGTCGCGATCTCGAAATCGATGTTCTCCAGCACGCGCGTGGCGACGCGGGTCTCACGATATGTTTTTGAAATGCCGCGCGCACGCAGCACGATGCGCGTGGATGTGCTTTCAACAGTTGGGTTGGGAGCGGACGCGTTCAACACTGAAGTATTCATTCGTAGCGCAGCGCCTCCACCGGATGTGTACGCGCCGCGCGCCAGGCCGGATACACAGTGGCGATCACCGACAGCGCAAAAGACAGGGCCACGATGCGGGCAACGTCGTACAGTTTCGTATCGGATGGCAGGTCGCTGATGTAGTAGATATCGGCCGGCATCAGCTGGAACCCGAACACACCTTCAAGAAAACGCATCACATTGGTGACGTTTTCGGCCAGCAGCACACCGCCCACCGTTCCGATCATAATGCCGACCAGCCCGATCAACATACCCTACACCATGAACACCCCCATCACCGTGCGCGGTCGCATGCCAAGCATGCGCATGATGGCGATGTCACTCTGCTTATCGGTCACCAGCATCACCAGCGATGACACCAGATTGAAGGCGGCGACTGCGACAATCAGCGATAAAATGATGAACATGATCACCTTCTCGGTGGCGATCGCGCGAAAAAAATTTGAGTGCTCCTGGGTCCAATCGCGGATGCGATAAAACCCGCCCATGCGATCGGCCAATTCGCGCGCCACGTCGCGCGACTTGAACATATCGTCGAGCTTGAGGCGCACACCGGTGACGCCATCCTGCATGCGAAACAATTTTGCCGCGTCCTGCATATGGATGATCGCCATCCCGCGATCGTATTCCTGCATGCCTGCCTCAAAAATGCCCACCACTTTGAATCGCCGCATCTGCGGCAACACGCCGGCGGGCGTCGCGCGAATCTGCGGCGCGTACAGCAGAACACTTTCGCCGAGCCCGGCGCCGGCCCATAGCGACAATTCGCGACCCAGGATGATGCCGAACTCGCCCGGCTTCAATGCGTCCCAACTGCCCTCTTTGATCCGTTCGGAGATCTCCGAAACCTTCGGTTCCAACTCGGGCATCACACCGCGAATGATGGCGCCACTGACCCGGGAACCCTGCAGCATGCCCTCGCGTTCGATATACGGCGCGGCACCCACCACATGTTCGACAACGAGCGCGCCATCCACCGCCAGCTGCCAATCCGGCAAGCCTTCGCCCACACCCGACACCGTAGCGTGGGCCACCATGCCCAGGATGCGCTCGCGCAGCTCCTTCTCAAACCCGTTCATCACCGAGATCACCGTGATCAACGCGGTAACGCCCAACGCAATGCCGAGCATCGACACCAGAGAAATAAACGAAATGAAATGATTGCGGCGCTTGGCACGCGTGTAGCGCAGTCCGATGTACAACTCGAGCGGTCGAAACATGAAGCCTCAGGATAACCCCGGGAAACGGGCCGGGGTAGGCAGACTAACTGATAGCATCGCCGATGCAAGCAGTGCGGATGGTTGTATTAGGCGTACGAATACAGCGTTTAGCGTTCTTGTTGGACCACATTTCCAAAGCGTCTGAGGTGATGACATGCGCCTGAGGTTCATACATCGCCCGTTATTGGCAGTTGCGCTTGCGTTCACGCTCCCGATTGCTGGGTCGGCGCCAGCTTCCGACGTTGTCGAACGTTCAGTGCACCTGAGGTACGGACAACGAAACGGTTTTCAAGAAGTTCGACACAACGCCGACGGCAGCATCAGCGTGCATTTCGAGTACAACGATCGCGGTCGAGGCCCGAAACTCAACACGCGCTACCGACTGGCTGCAGATGGCACACCGCTGAAGGTTGATACCGAAGGCTTCGACTATCTGAAAGCACCGGTTTCGGAACACTTCTCCCTCAGCGACGGCCAAGCCCATTGGCAAAATTCAGCCGAAACAGAGCAACGCACTGTTAGCACGCCGGTCTTCTACAAGAGTTTCAATGGACCGCCGAAAGAACTGCACTTGTTGGTGCAGGCACTGTTGAAGGCGCCAGAACACAAGCTCGAACTGCTGCCTGGCGGCACGGTCAGTCTGCGCAAAGTTGGTGAAGAGACGCTGCACGGCAAGGCGGGAATTCGCAAGCTCTCTTTGTATGCAATGAGCGGATTGTCGGATGGAACGCCTGACTACTTTTGGTTGGATGCCAGCGGCCACTTCTTCGTTGGGTCCGTCGTGCCAGAGGGATGGGAGGACATCCTTCCGCAGTTGCTCAAATTCGAGGAAGTGCAGTATCAAAAGTTGCGCCGCGATCGCTCAACTGCGCTGACACGGCGCCTGGACCGGCCGTTGGCCATCGAACACGTGCGGGTCTTTGATCCGGACAGACTCACCGCCCAAGCGGGGCAGACCGTGTTGGTCAAAGCGGGCCGGATTGCCGCTATCGGCGATGATGGGAGCGTCGACATCCCCAAAGAGGCGCAACGTCTAGACGGCCAAGGCCGCTTCCTGATGGCCGGGCTATGGGACATGCACCAGCATCTTCACGGCGATGAAGGACTTCTCGATCTGGCGGCCGGAATCACGACTGTGCGGGATATGGGCAACCCGTCTGACAATTTAGAGAAACTCATCGCTGGATACGAGTCCGGCGCCGATGTCGGCCCGCGGGTCATCAAGGCAGGGTTGATTGATGGTCGCGGGCCGCTCCAATCGCGAGCTGGTTTAACAGGCGACACCGCCGAGGAGTTGGTGAAGGGCGTGGATTTCTACGCCGATCGTGGTTATGTCCAGGTCAAGATCTACAGTTCGATTAAGCCAGAGCTGGTGCCAGTCGTTGTCAAGGCGGCGCATGCTCGAGGGTTGCGCGTAAGCGGCCACGTGCCCGCCTTCATGACCGCCGAACAGTTCGTCAAGGACGGCGTGGACGAAATCCAGCACATAAACTTCTTGTTTCTAAACTTC
>JANMSL010000777.1:0-2807 GCA_031389245.1 Lysobacterales bacterium
GTATCAGTCAGTGCGGCAAAGCCGATGTGGTGACTGTTAAAGGAATGCGGATGCTACCGGCGACTCGCAATCCCGGGCCGGAGCTGGGCACTAGTAAACGGAGCGGGCAGGATATGAACCAAGTGGTTGCGGACATGTTGAACCCCGCGCTCAGTGGAAAGAGCATTCGCTTCGTCATCTTCATCAACTGTGTCGTGGCAATGGGCGGCTTCCTGTTCGGATTGGGCCTCGGCGCGATCAACGGTGCCGTCGACCGGCTGCAGCAGGCGTTCCGCTCTGGCGCGGCGTGTTGCTCGCGGGCGTTGGGCTGGCCGCTGCCTGTGGACTGTACGCTGCCGCTGCAGCGATTTCCGCTTATATCGTGCGGCGTTTCTTGCGCGAGACACGCGGCAGGAAACTCGAACTGAGAGAGGCTAGCGCCGATGCGTCAGCGTAGTGCCAAGTGCTCCAGCGCAGGGGCGGCGACTGAATCGCGCGTCACCAGCTCATGGTCCGCCACATGATCAACGATCTTGCGCGATTCGCCGGGCTTGCCGCGGATGCTTCGCAACAGGATGTCGACGGCCGACTCGGCCATCGCTGCGATCGGCTGGCGGATGGTGGTGAGTTCGGGCCAGACGGTAGTGGCGGTCGAGGTGTCGTCGAAGCCCACCACAGACAAATCGCGCGGTACATCCAGGCCACGCCGATGCGCGACAGAAATAGTCGCCGCGGCCATATCGTCGTTGCTGGCGATGATTGCGCTCGGCGGCAGTTGCCGCGCCAGCAGCCTCTCGGCAGCCTCCAGCCCCGATCGATAAGTGAAATAACCCTGCTGCACCAGGCCGCCGTCGAGGACGATGCCAGCCTCATTCATTGCAGCCTGAAAGCCCTCAAAACGACGCTCGCTGGCAGTCTGATTGGGGTTGCCCCTGATGAAGCCGATGCGTCGGTGACCGCGCGCAATCACGTGCGCAGCGATTTCTTTCGCGGCGTGGAAATCGTCGATGCGCACGCGCGAGATTTCATCGCTGAAACGCCCCGAAGCGATGGCCACGACCGGTACACCGGCGCCAATCAGCTCAGCCAACACCACAGGCGACTCACCCAGCGGCGGCGGCAGAATCACGCCGGCAACGGTCCCGATCAGTGCGCGCGCGGCAACGCGTTCTGCCTCGACATCGTACTCGTCCCAGGCATCAATCACCAATTGCGTGGCGTTGCGCAGCGCACCGCGCAGGGCACCCACCAGCAATTCGCTCAGGTAGGCGCTACTGGGGTTGGTATAGATCAGGGCGATGCGCGTGTTCTGTGCTGCGGCAAGCGAACTGGCTGCCAGGTTCGGCGTGTAGTCCAGCTCCTGCACGGCACGCATGACCCGCTCGCGCGTCGACTCGCGCACATTGCCATGGCTGTTGACCACACGCGACACCGTCATCGGCGAGACGCCGGCCAACAACGCCACCTCATCGATGGTCACGGCACGTCCCTTGCGTCGAATCGATTTCTTGCTTCTTTCCAATGTACGCACCTTCGTCTTGCCGATCAGACCGCTACGCTACAGCAGCACAGGCGGAGCTTGGAAACTCCTGCGAAGTGGACTAAAGCAGAATGGCCTTGCACATGCTAGCGATAACCAGCGATGCTGATTATTGTGGTATGCAACATTGGATGCATCGGCTCGCCTTCGGCTTCATGCTGATTGCCAGCCTGTTCGGCGTCGCTTCGGTCCAAGCCGAAGACGGTTACGATCTCTGGACGCGCTATCGGCCGCTCGCGCCTAAACGCGCCGCAGTCTATCGGCCCAGTACCACCCAGCTGAACGGGCGGGTCGCCTATGGTGCCGATGGCCCGGTTGGTTTCGAGCTGCATGGCGCGGAAAGTGGCAGTTGCTGCTCTGCCGTGGCGCGTATCCGCGGCGATGAGAAACTGGCTGCAAGGTTTCCGTATGCGCCCAAGCAACTGCCGATCGCGCGTCGCGAAGACGGCTCGATGTGGGACTGGTGAACACGATGAAGGCGATCGTCATGCGGCTGCTGCCTTTGGTTTTGGCTGCGTTGGCAGTACCAGCATGCGCCGAGCCCATCGTCTTCGACTGGTTCGAATACCGCGGCCACGACGCTGCCTTCGAGTCTGTGTTGCCACGCGGCGCCTACCGAAATCCGGTGCTCGCCGGATTCCATCCGGATCCGAGTGTCACCCGTGCCGGCGACAAGTTCTACCTGGTCAACTCGAGCTTCACCTTCTTCCCCGGCATTCCGGTATTCGAAAGCAGCGATCTCGTGCACTGGACGCAGATCGGCAACGTGATCGAGCGGCCATCGCAGCTCGACTTCGATGGTCTGGGTGTCTCGCGTGGTGTGTTCGCGCCGACGATTGAATTTCACGACGGCACGTTCTATGTCGTGAACACCGCGGTCGACAACGGCGGCAATTTTCTCGCAACGGCCAGCAACCCCGCTGGTCCCTGGTCGGATCCAATCTGGCTACCGGGCATCGACGGCATCGACCCGTCGCTGGTCTTCGACAGCAAAGATGACAAGGTCTATCTGCTCAACAATGGCCCGCCCGAAGGCGAGCCGCTGTACGACGGTCATCGCGCGATCTGGATGCAGGAGTTCGACCTCGCGCTGCGCAAGCCGATCGGCCCGCGCAAGGTGCTTATCAACGGCGGCATCGATCTCTCGAAGAAGCCGATCTGGATCGAAGGCCCGCACATCTACCAGCGTGACGGCTGGTATTACCTCGTATGCGCCGAAGGCGGCACCGGGCCGCAGCATTCGCAGGTTGTGCTGCGCAGCCGCGATGTGTGGGGACCCTTACGCATC
>JANMSL010000659.1:0-1835 GCA_031389245.1 Lysobacterales bacterium
ATTTTGGTGAGCTGGCTGCGACAACTGAATCGCCTTCCAGCGCGCCAGTTGCCGCGGACGAAGAGCCAACGTTGCTGTTCGAACCTGCAGAGGTGCCGAGCGCTGCAAGCGACGGTCCGCCGGAGCCGCAACCGGCCAGCCTGATCGAACCTGAACCTGAACCGGAACCGAATCCGGATCTGGACGATCAGGTCAAGGTGATCGGAGCCTTGCGCATCGATATTCCTCTGTACAACGTCTACTTGAATGAGGCGGATGAATGGTCGCGCGGCTTGCTCACCGAGCTCAGCGAATGGGCTTTGGAGTTGCATCGCCCTGTTTCTGATAGCACGGTTGGACTGGCTCATTCGCTGTCCGGCAGTTCGGCAACCGTGGGGTTTTTTGCCTTGTCCGAAATTGCCCGGGCGCTGGAACAAGCCCTGCAGCATGTGCAACTTCACGCACAAGGCATTCCTGCGCACGCCAAAGTATTCATTGCTGCGGCAGAAGACATTCGTCGCCTGTTGCACCAGTTTGCAGCCGGATTCCTGAAGGAGCCGGATCGTACTCTTGTTGACGCACTCAAAGCGATTCTTGAAACTGAAATCCCTTCCCTGCCAGCGGACGCCGGGGATAGTCGGTACAGCGAACTGACAATTGAATCCGAAATTCCAGTCGAGGCCGGTGTTGATCATGACCTGGATGTTGATGCAGCAGAGCTCCGCGAACCGGTCGTAGCGTCGATAGAGGCCAGTGTTGGCGCAACACCTTCGGGCGTCGCTAACGAAAATAACGACATCGAACTGCTCGATGCACTTGACGTTGACCTGTTCCCGATTTTTGAAGAAGAGGCGCTTGAGTTGTTGCCGCAGCTTGGGGGCGCCATGAGGCAATGGACGGCGCGCCCGGACAACATTGGGGCGCGCAATGAAGTGTTGCGTGTTCTGCATACGCTCAAAGGCAGCGCGCGTTTGGCCGGCGCCATGCAATTGGGGGATATGACTCACCGCATGGAGTCAGCGATTGAGCAACTCGGGACTGAATCCCTGCAGACGTCCGAGCTGGCGTCTTTGCTGGTCCGTTTTGATGCGATGCAAGCCGATTTTGACCGACTGCGCGCTCACCCTGAAATGGCCTTGAGCCTGCCGGAAGCAGGCCCGGTGGCAGATGAGATGATTGCCGCTGGTCCCACTCTTGAACCGGTGGTGGCGGGCGCCCCGCCGCTTGCATTCCCGCCGACTATCATGCCAACGGTCGCGCCGCTGGCGCCGGCGCGACCGATCTCCAATCAAACCGTGCGCGTGCGTTCGCAATTGCTGGACCGCCTGGTCAATCAGGCCGGTGAGGTCATGATCACGCGCTCGCGGCTGGAGGCGCGTTTGGGTCAGCTGCGTGGCTCATTGGTTGATTTGACTGGCAATCTGAATCGTTTGCGAAGTCAGTTGCGCGATATCGAGCTGCAATCCGAGTCGCAAATGCAGTCACGATTGGCGCAAGCCAAAGACTCCGCGCAGGGCTACGACCCGCTGGAATTTGACCGCTTCACCCGCGTCCAGGAAATCACCCGCATGATGGCCGGGTCGGTGCATGACGTCGCCACGGTACAGCGTAATCTGCAGCGTACGGTGGAGGGGGCCGAGGACGATTTGATCGCCCAGGCGCGCCAGGCCCGTGAGTTGCAGCGTGACCTGCTGCGCACGCGGATGGTGGCGTTTGAGGGAATTTCGGAGCGTTTGTATGGCGTTGTTCGCCAGGCCGCCAAAGACGCCGGCAAGCAGGTCAACCTGCACATCAATGGCGGTTCACTGGACATGGACCGCGGGGTGCTGGAGCGCATGGCGACGGTGTTTGAACAC
>JANMSL010000680.1:0-20478 GCA_031389245.1 Lysobacterales bacterium
TGAATATCCTCGTCGCCGGTGGTCTCGTGGTTGCCGTCTTGGTCGATTTCATCGTGCATATCGTGATCACTTCTCTTGTAGGTGCCGTTGGCTGCAGTCGGCTGGTGTGTGCAAGCGGCCTGTGACCGCGAATCGGAAGTACGCAAGTCTCAGTGTGACTGGCTCCGCTGTGAAGCACCGAGGTAACTAGCGCTCTCACCATGAGGCCGCTGTCCCAGGCAAATCAGAATTCGGCACTGCCGGGCACACGCGGATAAGGAATCGCATCGCGAATGTTGCCCAAACCGCAGATGTAAACCACCAGGCGCTCAAAGCCAAGGCCAAATCCTGCATGCGGCACCGTGCCGTAGCGACGCAAGTCGCGATACCACTGGTAGCTTTCCGCGGCGATATGAAACTGCTGCATGCGCCGGTCCAGGTAATCCAGGCGTTCCTCGCGCTGCGAGCCGCCAATGATTTCTCCAATGCCCGGTGCCAACACATCCATCGCAGCAACGGTCTTGCCGTCGTCATTGAGCCGCATGTAAAACGCCTTGATCTTCTCCGGGTAGTTCATCACCACTACCGGACGTCCGACATGTTCCTCGGTAAGGTAGCGTTCGTGTTCGGTTTGCAAGTCCGAACCCCAGTCCACGGCGTAGTCGAACTTCTTCGGCGCTTTCTTCAGGATCGCGACGGCATCGGTGTACTCGATGCGTTCGAACGGTGCATTGATGAATGCCTCCATGCGCGAAACCGCGTTCTTCTCGACGCGCTCGACGATAAAACGCATATCGTCCATGCGCTCGTTCAACACCGCCTTGAACACGTACTTCAAAAAATTTTCCGCCAGGTCAGCGTTGTCATTCAGATCGGCGAAAGCGATCTCCGGCTCAATCATCCAGAATTCGGCGAGATGGCGCGTGGTGTTGGAGTTTTCGGCACGGAAGGTGGGGCCGAAGGTATATACCTTGCTCAGCGCCAGACAATAGGCCTCGACGTTGAGTTGACCCGACACCGTCAGGTAGGCCTCCTTGCCGAAGAAGTCCTGGTGCCAGTCGATGGCACCCTTGTCAGTTTTCGGCAGATTCATCATGTCCAGCGTCGATACGCGGAACATCTGCCCGGCGCCTTCGCAGTCGCTGGCAGTAACGATCGGCGTGTTTACCCAGAAAAATCCGCGCTCGTGGAAGTAGCGATGGATGGCCTGGGCGATGCAGTGGCGGATACGCGACACCGCGCCGAAGGTGTTGGTGCGCGGCCGCAGATGCGCCACCTCACGCAAGAACTCCATCGAATGTGGCTTGGGCTGTACCGGGTAGGATTCCGGATCGTCGACGAAGCCAAGCACTTCTACCTGAGTCGCCTGAACCTCAAAACTCTGACCCTTGCCCTGTGACGCCACCAATTCGCCGCTGCAGCGCACCGAGCAGCCGGCGGTCAGACGAACAACTTCGCTGTCGTAATTGGCCAGTGTGCTCGGAGCCACGATCTGTATGGAATCCTGTCCCGAGCCATCATTGATGGCGATGAAAGATAGTCCGGCCTTCGAATCGCGGCGGGTCCGCACCCAACCCTGTATTGTCACCGTTGTGCCAACAGTCAGGCGACCACTCAGCGCATCCACTACGCTTGCTACACTCATTGCTGGAACTCCGGTACGGTGATGGCTTGTGCGTTGAGCAGCAGTTGCCGGCATTGAAAGAAGGGCCTGACGACCCAACTATCACATCAGTCGAACCGCCGAAGGGCGGCGATGATAGCTGAGAAGGAATTGAGACGGGCCAGGGCCTGCCCGATTCGAAGTTGAATTTGGAATTGTTTTGCTTGAGAGGTCGTGTTCATGTCCATCCAGTTATCCGAATCCGCCGCCGAACGAGTGAGTGATTACCTGCGCGAAAAGCCGGGATCGATCGGATTGCGTTTCGGCGTCAAGCGCACGGGATGCTCGGGTTGGGCTTACGTTGTGGACATTATCGACCACATCGACAATACCGATTCTGTTTTTGAAAGCCACGGCATCAAAGTGATCGTCAATCCGGATAGTTTGGCCTTGGTCGCCGGAACGCAGATCGACTTCGTCAAGCAGGGCCTGAACCACAGCTTTGCCTTTCGCAACCCCAACGTCACCAACGAGTGCGGCTGCGGAGAGAGTTTCACCGTTTCCTGAGATTTCACGGTTCCGTGAGATCGGCCTGCCGTTGACCCAATGTCAGGCACATCATCGACTTAGCCCGTAGCGGCTCTCAAGCTCCAATTTGGTGCAGCGCACCCATTGCCTTGTGGATAGGGTCCATAAGTCGCTGATTCGTCATGGGTTATGAACCCATGCCGCTGATTTTTATGGAATTTTCCATTGCGGATCAGGGCCCCGAACGGCTAATATTCGCGCACTCGGCGGGCTTATCTGCCGAGTACCTTGCCTCACTGCACTGTCAGGAGGCCATCCATGTCCAAGAGGAGTTTTCATGCGTCACTACGAAATCGTGTTCCTCGTCCACCCGGACCAGAGCGAACAAGTTCCCGCGATGATCGAGCGTTACAAAACGCTGGTCGAAGGGGATAGCGGCAAGATTCACCGTTTCGAAGATTGGGGTCGTCGCGCTTTGGCGTATCCAATCCAGAACCTGGCGAAAGCGCACTATGTAATGTTGAACATTGAATGTAGTCAGCCCGTACTTACCGAATTGCAATCCTCGTTCCGCTTTAACGACGCTGTGCTGCGACACCTGATCACGGTCCGCGAAGATGCCGTTACCGAAATCTCGATCATTGCGAAGATGAAGGATGAGAAACCCGAACGTCGCCGCCGCGACGATGAAACCGGATTTTCAGATTCTGAATTCAACGACGCAGCAGCCTGATCAGGACGAGGAATAGAACATGTCTAAATTTTTCCGCCGCAAAAAGTTCTGCCGATTCACCGCCGAGGGCGTGACCGAGATCGATTACAAGGATCTCAACACGCTGCGTCAGTACCTCACGGAGACCGGCAAGATCGTGCCCTCCCGCATCACCGGTACCAAAGCGCGTTTTCAGCGCCAGTTGACGACCGCTATCAAGCGCGCGCGTTTCCTGTCGCTGCTGCCGTACTGCGATAACCACACCGGACGCTGAGGAGCACATCAACATGGAACTCATACTGGTTCAGAAAGTTAAAAACCTTGGTGCCCTCGGCGACAAGGTCAATGTCAAACCCGGTTACGGCCGGAATTATCTTGTCCCACAAGGCAAAGCGGTTTTTGCCACTGTGGGCAACATTGCGGATTTCGAGAAGCGCCGCTCTGAGTTTGAAGCCAAGGCCACAGGCCAGCTTTCGGACGCCAGCGCACGCCAGGAAAGACTCGAGTCTGCAGTGGTCACCATTCGCGCCAATGCCAGCACGGAAGGCAAGCTCTACGGTTCGGTCGGTCCGCGGGATATCTCTGAGGCCTTCACTGCAGCGGGTTTTCCGTTGTCGAAGTCCGAGGTGATTCTCAAGGATGGTCCGCTCCGTCGTACCGGTGAACACGAAGTCCATGTCGCACTGCATGCCGATGTGCATTGCACTGTGAAGGTCAACGTGCTGCCAGAGAGCTGAAGGCGGAATAAACCAGCCGGCTTTCTTGGCCCGGTTGTGCTGCTTCAGGGAAATTTAAAGGGCACCGTTGACCCCGGTGCCCTCTTTTTTTGTCTGCGATTTGGAATGCAAGGCGGCGAAGAGCGTGAGTGAGGCCAGTGGGAGCAGCTCTCATGTGGGGGCGACTTCAGCCGCCAAGCTGCACTTGTCCCCGCTTGGACCAAGCATTCGCGGCTGAAGCCGCTCCCACACCAAGCTGCTCCAACAAGAAAGTTGGTCGCACACCTGTGCGGTGCGCATAGTGCAATGTGAAACACTCGCCGCGTAGACACGCGCTCGAGGCCGACATGCAACCGAACGAACTGGAAACTACCCATCAACTGGTGGAACGCATTCGGGTCGGTGATACCAGTGCGCGGGATACGTTGATCCGCCGCTATCTGCAGCCACTCACGCGCTGGGCACACGGGCGCCTGCCGGGGTCTGCCCGCGACCTGAGCGAAACCGCCGACCTGGTTCAGGCAACGCTGATGCGTGCGTTTCAGTCGCTGCCGGCGTTTGAGGTACGTGGAGAAGGCGCGTTCTTTGGTTACTTGCGCCACATCATGAGCAATATTCTGAAAGATGAAATCCGGCGCGCAAGTCGCCGCCCCATGCATGACGAACTTTCGCCGGAGGTTGCCGAATCCGCCGCGCAGCCGTACGAAAACCTGGTCAGTTTCCAAACTTTACATGCCTACGAAACGGCGCTGCAGGTGCTGGAACCGGACCAGCGCGAGGCGAAGACGTGCGCAACGCGCAAGTTGTCTGCGCTGAATGCAAGATCAAACTGCAGCAGGGCAATAGCGATAGCCGGCCGATTGCCTTGCAGGCGTCGGATCTCCAGCGCTTTACCTGCGGTGCTCAACGCAGACTCGAAACGGGCACGACAAGCGAATCGCCAAAACGCTGGCGTTGCTCATGGCTTCTGCATGCTCAAGGCTTCCCGAGGCCGCGTTTTCCCACAGGGTCACCGACAACTTTGCTTTCTCATAGGCCGCGCCGAATTCGCCCGCGTCAAGCAATACATCGGTTTCAAAATCCAGCGCGCGTGCCTGCAAACGACCGCCACACAGCTGCGCCTGCGTCGTGAGTCGTGCCAACAGCGGTGCAGCGGTTTTGTGTCGCTGCGCTGATGCCGCAACAAATCGCAGCTCGTCGGTGGTCCCGCAACCGATAGCGTGACCGGAAGTCAGCGTTTTGATCAACGATTGCGCTGCCTGCGCGGCAACCTCGGGTTCGCCGTTGTTGATCAGTTTTTGTACTTCCTCCAATGCGCTGATGGCCGAGTCGGACGGCAGTTCGCTGGCCGCCTGCACTGCAGATTCGGCCCTGGTGATCGTCGCAGGCAAAAGGGATAGGGCCAGCAGTGTGCACGCCATTGCGCGGACCGTGTGCTGGCGTCGGCGGTCGCGACCGAAGTTGCTCGCCAATCTCATCGCCATGATTCTGTGTGCGGGTGCATGGGCCATGACGGTAGCAGCCAGCCTGCGAATCGGGGCACTATGCTGCCTCGCGTACAGACCCAATATTGGATTTCGCGTATTTTGGGGCCAAACACTGGATCAATTCATGAATTCGACTGGAGTGCGTGCTCGATGAACGCTATGCGTCGCGGTTTTTGTTTACTGGCTTTGCTCGCAGTAACGGCGGCTCGGGGAGCGCAAGTCACTGCCCCGAACGAATCCTGGCTGGCGCAGGTCCAGCACGAGCTGGCGCAACACGAGTACCGGGCCAGCACTCAAGCCGTCGGCCTACAGGCCCCGAATCGCGCGCAGGGATTTCGCACCTACTTCAGCGACCATGGCATCCAACTGGTCGCGCGCACCGAGTCCAGCGAACGCCTGGCTGAAATCGCGCTGGCGGGCTTCGGCCGTGAGCATGGGGACAGCGCGCAAAGCGTGCCTGGGATTGGCCTCGCGCAGATCGTGCCCGATGCCGCGCGAGTGACACTGCACTGGCCAGGGATCAGCGCCCACTATGACAACCAGTCGGATGGCTTGCAGCAGGTAATCGCTGTGCAGCAAGCTCCGGCAGGAGCGGGACGTCTGTTCATAGCCCTGGACATTGCGGCCGCGACACTTCGAGTCAGTGCTGATGTCGCGCTGCTGCACAGCGAGGGCGCCACCTTGCGCCTGCGCGCGATCGCGGCGCAGGACGCTGTCGGTCGACCACTGCCACTATCACTGGTTGCGAATGACAACCGCCTGCTGCTCGTGATCGACGATCGACGCGCTGAATATCCGATCACGGTCAAGACGCTGCTCAACGGGTCAGCCGATGCCCAGCTCGAGGTGAACCAGACCGACGCAAGCCTGGGCGCCAGCGTCTCCGCCGCCGGCGACGTCAATGGCGATGGCTTCGCCGACGTCATCGTCGGTGCCTATCTATACGACAGTGGCGAGGCCAATGAAGGCGCCGCCTTCATTTACTTTGGTGGCGCCGGGGTGTTCGACCCAGGCTTCGATGCTCAGCTCGAATCGAACCAGATCGAGGCGCGGCTGGGGTTCAGCGTTGCCGGCGTCGGCGACGCGAATGGCGATGGCTTCGCCGATGTGATTGTCGGTGCACCGTTCTACGACAACGGCAATAGCGATGAAGGCGCTGCGTTCGTGTATTTCGGCGGCGCTGGAGCGTTCAACCTTACTGCCGATGCCCAGTTGGAGGTGAACCAAGATGTTGCGTTTCTCGGCCGCAGTGTGTCCGGCGCCGGTGATGTCAATGGCGACGGCTTTGCCGATGTGATCGTCGGCGCGAATGGTTTCGACAGCGACGAGAGCAATGAAGGCGCCGCCTTCGTCTATTTCGGCAGTGCCGGGGTGTTCAACCCCAGTGCCGATGCGCAGCTCGAGTCAAACCAGATAGACGCGGGGATGGGCCAAAGCGTGGCCGGTGCCGGCGATGTCAATGGTGATGGCTTTGCCGATGTTGTCGTCGGTGCGGCCCTGTATGACGATGGCGTCAGCGACGACGACGGCGCCGCCTTTGTCTACTTCGGTAGTGCGGGCGCATTCGACACCGGCGTCGATGCTCAGCTTGCGTCGAATCAGGCTGGCGCGTTTCTGGGTTGGAGCGTGGCCGCAGCCGGTGACGTGAACGGCGATGGATTCGCCGACATTATTGTCGGTGCGCTCGGTTACGACAACGGTGACATCAATGAAGGCGCGGCCTTTATTTATTTCGGTGCGGCCGCGGCATTCAACGTCATCGCCGACGCGCGGCTCGAGCCCGACCAGTTCGGGGCCGAGTTGGGCCGCAGTGTGGCGAGTGCTGGCGATGTCAATGGTGATGGTTTTGCCGATGTGATTGTGGGTGCGCCGTTTTACGACAATGGACAGTCCGACGAGGGCGCCGCCTTCGTCTATTTCGGCGGAGCGGGGGCTTTCAACCTCAGCGCTGACGCACAGCTCGAGTCGAATCAGATCGGCGCCGAGCTCGGCCTCAGCGTGGCTGGTGCCGGTGACGTCAATGGCGATGGATTTGATGACGTGATTATCGGCGCCGGCCGTTACGACAATTTCCTGGATGATGAAGGCGCCGCCTTCATCTACTTCGGTGGCGCCGCGACATTCAACCTCAACGCCGATGCGCTGGTCGAGTCGAATCAGCCGAGCACGCAGATGGGCATTAGCGTCTCCGGCGCTGGCGATGTGAATGGCGACGGGTTTGCCGATGTGATCGTGGGCGCGCCGGTGTTCGACAGTGGCTTGGTGGCAGGAGGCGCGGCATTTATATATTTCGGAGGTGCCGCCGGTTTTGACACCGGCGTCGATGCACAGCTCGACACTAGCCAGGCGAATGCCAGGCTGGGAATCAGCGTGGCCGGTGCTGGTGATGTGAATGGTGACGGGTTTGCCGACGTCATCGTCGGTGCCTATTTTTACGACAACGTTGAAAACAACGAAGGTGCGGCATTCATCTATTTTGGCGGTGCCGGGCCATTCAATCTCAGCGCCGATGCGCAGCTGGAATCGAACCAGGCGGTTGCCTTGCTGGGCGTCAGCGTGGCTGGCGCCGGAGATGTGAATGGTGATGGCTTTGGCGATGTCATTGTCGGTGCGCTGTTTTACGATAATGTCGAGGCGGATGAAGGCGCCGCATTCGTATATTTTGGCGGCGCTGGAACTTTCGATCCCAACTTTGATGCGCGACTCGAGTCCAATCAAGACGGTGCGGAGATGGGCGTCAGCGTCGCTGGCGCTGGTGATGTGAACGGTGATGGCTTTGCCGATGTGATTGTTGGCGCGAATGCATATGACAACGGCCAACCCGACGAAGGCGCCGCATTCCTTTATTTCGGCGGCGCCGGTGCTTTTAACCTGAGCCACGACGCCCGCCTCGAATCGAACCAGCTATTCGCCGAGCTGGGAATCAGTGTGGCCGGCGCCGGTGATGTGAACGGCGACGGTTTTTCCGATGTGATCGTCGGCGCAAACTTGTACGACAATGGCCAGCCCGATGAGGGCGCTGCATTCGTCTATTTCGGCGGCGCGGGGCCATTCAATGTCCTCGCCGACGCTCAGCTCGAATCGGATCAGGGCGACGCACGTTACGGTTACAGTGTGGCCGGCGCCGGAGATGTGAATGCAGATGGATTTGCCGATGTCATCGTCGGTGCAGAACGTTTCGACAATATCCTGGTCGATGAAGGTGCCGCTTTCGTCTATTTTGGTAGCGCTGGCGTTTTTGACGTCAACGCTGACGCCCGCCTTGAGTCGAACCAGGCCGATGCGCGGATGGGTTTCAGCGTCGCTGGCATTGGTGACGTGAATGGTGATGGCTTTGCCGATGTGCTGGTCGGTGCGGTGAATTACGACAATGGTCATATCGATGAAGGCGCCGCGTTTGTGTATTTCGGTACAGCCCGCGGCCGGCTCGTACAGGCCAGCCAGTACCGTGGCGATGGCACCAGCCCAGTGCAGCCCTGGGGCGGGTCGCATCAGATGGATGGCTTTGTCGTGGCGGTCGAGGTCACCAGTCCGCGCGGTCGCGAACGTGCTCGGCTGCAGCTGGAAGCCTGCCCCAATGGCGCGCCGTTCGCATCGCCACTTTGTAGCCTGTTCACGGCCACGAGTTGGACCGACCTGGGCACCAATCCGCTCGGAAGCACCCTGGTAGTGCCCGCGACCGGCTTGACCGCGGACCGTGTTTACCATTGGCGCGCGCGCGCGCAATACGCGGCGTTGGGTATCACCGAGCCTGGAATCGTGTCACCACCCAATCCCGCAGTCGGACCGTGGCGACGCTTGCAGGCCAATGCGCAGGTCGCCGACATCCGTACAGCGTCAGCCCTGCTGTTCGCCAACGGTTTCGAGTAAACGGGTCAGCGCGACCCGGTGTGCACGATTGTTATCCCATCCCGATGCGCCGCCGCTACTCGAAGCCACTGGAAAGCAAATCGACAACGGCCGATTCCTGAAAACAAACTGGATCACATGATCGCTGCCGCCGTGCAGGCGCAGGATGACGTTCGCATTGCCACTGAAACCAGTCTGGCCCGCAAATGCCATGCCTCTCAGAATCAGGCTGGTGCGGGCCGGTGCAGCAGCCGGACCCTGCAGATACTGAGTGAGCGTGCTACTGGGCGAACTGACCACAACGCAGATCCACGTGTCGCTACCGACGGTCTGAGTATTCGCGGATGCACCGGGCTGGCTACAACCGTCGATCTCGACGTCGTCAACGATATCGGGCAACGCGCTTTGCAATTCGATGGACTGCGGGCAGGGGCCCAGGCAGGTTGAATTCGATCACTTGCTTGCCGGGATTGGCATTGGCCGATATCAATGCCTGTCGCAACGCGCCGACACCGCTGTCGCCGATGGTGCTGACGATCAGCACGCTGGCATCGTTGATCGAGGATTCGTAGGCACCGATATCTGTGCGTAGGCCTACCCTTTTTCGCGACGACTTTGAATGAAATTGCCGTCACCAACACGGAGCTTCACCATGTTCCCGCATTCGACCAAGTCAACTTGCTTGCTACTTTTGCTCGTCGCACTGTCGACCTTGGTCGGCACGGTATTGGCCGCAATGCAAACCAGTGCCTTCACTTATCAACGTGAATTGCGCGAAGCCGGCGCACCGGTGGTTGCGGCATAGTGCTGCTTGCCTCCTTTGGCACAGCTGCCTGCAATCATCACAACGTGTCGGTTTCCGTGGATATCAATGGTCCCTTCGGCTTCGGCGCCAGGATGAGTGTCGCGGTGACAGCCGATGGCCTTCCGATCCTGGTCGTACCACGCGGGATCAATGCAAATGTACTGAAGTGCGGAACGAGAACCTGCTTATAGATCAGGGCGTCGCGGCGTCGACACACTTCACGCCTCAGTTTCTTCTGCGAGCAGCGCCCATCGCGCTGCGCCCATCGCGTGCAGACGCGTCGTATCAAACAATGGCACGCTCGAATCCGCCTCGTTTACCAACAGCGAAATCTCGGTACAGCCCAGGATGATTGCCTCGGCGCCGCGTTCGACCAGCTGCGCCATGACCAGGCGGTAACGTGCGCGTGATTGGGGCGAGGCCACGCCCAGGCATAATTCGTCATAGATGATGCGATGAATCTCGATCCGGTCAGACTCGTCCGGAATCAAAACGTCGATGCCGTGGCGCTGTTGCAGGCGGCTGCGATAGAAGTCCTGCTCCATGGTGAAGCGCGTGCCGAGCAGTCCAACGCGGCGGTGCCTGGCATGGGTGATCGCCTCGGCAGTCGCGTCGGCGATATGCAACAGAGGAATGCACACTGCTGCCTCAATGGCGGGCGCAACCTTGTGCATGGTATTCGTGCATAGCACGAGAAAATCCGCGCCGGCACGCTCCAATGTTTGTGCCGCCTGCGCCAGTAGCGCCCCCGCGCGATCCCAGTCGCCGGTGCGCTGCAATTGTTCGATTTCGTGGAAATCGACGCTGAACAGTACGATACGCGCTGAATGCAGCCCGCCAAGCCTTGCTTTCACCGTTTCGTTGATATGCCGGTAGTAAGGAATTGTGGATTCCCAGCTCATGCCGCCAATCAATCCGATGGTCTTCATGCATGTCCTGTCTCATGTTGCCGGCGATCGGCGCTTTGGGAATCCCTGACCGCTTTCGCAATGTAGAGTTCAGTAGCTGCGGATGTGCGCGCGAGTATGCAGCATCGCTGGCTCGTCTATGCAATGTCCGGGTGTCGCACTCGCAAATTGCGCGGCGCGGAATTCATCACCAAACGTCCGATCGAGCGGGTGGGTTCCGGCAGCTTTCCATCGGCAAAATATAGAGCAATGCGTCTGCGACACAGTCCGATCGCCAAGCGTTGTCAGCTGCGGAAGAGTCGGTTGTATTCGAAGGCGCGGGTAACCGTTGCGGTGATTTTGTCGGCGTCGCGATGCGTTGCATTGATCAGCACCACGGTTTCCTCAGGAACCAACACCGAAGGCACTAGCAGCAGTGCGCTTGATTCTGATTGATACCATTGCGAGCCGGCATCGACACTTGCTTTGCCGGCGGGTATCGCCGACCAGGCGCGATCGAGCGTGGCGAGCTTGAGTTGGGCGCGGCGCTTCCATACTGCGCTTGGCACAGCAAGCTGGACCACGTACTTGTTCAAGGGCAATCCAACGGAGTCAATATGCGCTGCCGTTTCGAGCACCGCCAGTGCGAGTGATTGGGTGGCATACAGCACGAATTCGCCAGGCGCATTCCAGCGACCCGGGTAATGAGCAGCACCGGCTCCGGTCAAGTCGGCAGCGCGATAAGTCCGGGTTTCCGTCGCAATGCGCCAGAGTCGGATTGTTGCCGTCACAGGTACGCGCCGCTCTCGATCGCTCCGAGCGTTCGGGATACGACCTCGAAGCCAGTGGGTGTGTCGAGGAAATCGGCCGGCTTCTTGCCGCCCAGGGCGGGCTGAGCGCGTTCGAGCCACTGCCCCAGCCACTTGGCGGCATCGAAATTTTCGGTATCCGGCGAGGTGCTGTGGGCGAGCATGTCGGAAACCATGCCGAGCAACCTTGCGACGCCCAAAGCGGCGTGTCCACTGGCGCCAGCAATCGGCTGGTTTTTGGCTATTTTTTGCTCGGCGGTGGCCTTGGGTACACCGATCATGTCGTAAAAGCGCATCGTCGGGATCTGCATTTCTGTGGCCATCGCTTTGAGCAAGGAACCGGCTATACCCTCCCGCTCAAATTGCATACGTTCCAGCGGCGTTGCACGGGTGAGCGTATCGATGTAATGACGTAGCCCGCCGGGCGCGCCGATTGAACGAGCTGATTTGGCGAGCATCGTTGACTCGCCTTGGCGTTTGGGAGTGGATGCCAGTCCGCGCAATGGGCCGACGCGCGCGACAGTGTCCTTTGGCGATTTCGAGTCCGCTGCGATACTGCGTTTGGCGCGCAGCGGGGCCACAGTCGCAATGCCGGGCTTGGTTTTCTGGACTTTGCTGGCGTTGTTCGCCGGACCGGCAGCTGTCGACTGGGATTTGATCGAGATCGAGGTGGGCATGAGGCGTGTCTGTGTGTATATGGACGAATAGTAGTCTTGATACAGACGAATAGCAAATCTGCCGCTGCGAATTTATTCGCGCAAGGTCGATGCCAACTGACCCCTGGAGCGCGCCGCGACAGTCCAGATGAGTTGAACCGTAGGTATGGCACCGACCAAAAAACTTGTGGCTGCGTTGCGTGTGCAACGGCGATCGGAGCGCCCACCCAACGGCTGTGGACAGATTGACGCAGAATCTACTTGCACCCGGCGTCGCGATCGGTGAGATGCCCACCGAATATCCACAGGGTTATGCGCAGCCTGACAACCGGGGGCTCGCTAAGATGGGCGATCCGAACAAGGAATCAGCATGGCGGCCGTCAATCCACTTTCCAGTACTCAGCGCAAGATCGATAGCCTGCGCGTGCCGCCGCATTCAACCGAGGCGGAACAGGCAGTGCTCGGTGGCCTGCTGCTGGTGCCGGAGAGCTGGGATCGCGTTGCCGATCGTCTGATCGAGCGGGATTTTTATCGACGTGACCATCAAATGATATTTCGTGCGATCGGTGAACTACAGAACAAGAGCATGCCACCAGACGCGGTCACGCTCGGCGAATGGTTCGAAGCGCAGGGTATCGCCGAACTGGTCGGTGGATCGCGCTACATTCTGGAGCTGGCCAACACGACGCCTAGCGCTGCCAATATCACAGCGTATGCCGACATCGTGCGCGAGAAATCGGTACTTCGCCAGTTGATCGATGCCGGAACCGAGATCACCGGCGATGCCTTCCAGCCGGAAGGGCGCTCGACTCAGGAAATTCTGGAGAAGGCAGAGCAAGCCGTATTCCGCATTGCCGAAGCCGGTGCGCGTGGTCGTCAGGGATTCGTCCCGATGCGCTCGGCGGTGAAAGAGGCCTTCGAGCAATTGCAGCAGCGCTACGAGACGCGCGGCTCAGTAACCGGGTTGCCGACTGGATTTACCGATTTTGACGAATTGACTGCAGGCTTGCAGCCCTCGGACCTGATCATCCTGGCGGCGCGTCCGTCCATGGGCAAAACCGCGCTGGCCTTGAATATGGCCGAATATGCGGCACTTAAAACCAAGAAAGCGGTGGCGGTGTTTTCAATGGAAATGTCGGCGTCGCAGCTGGCGTTTCGTCTGATCTCTTCCTTGGGCCGCATCAATCAGCAGCATCTGCGCACCGGCGATCTGCAGGACGAGGAGTGGCCGCGCGTGACTTCGGCAATCACTCTGTTGTCCGAAGCGAAGATTTTTATCGACGATACCCCGGCGCTTTCACCGGTCGAATTGCGATCACGCGCTCGTCGTCTCAAGCGCGAGCACGATGTCGGTTTGATTGTGATCGACTACTTGCAATTGATGTCGGTTCCGGGCAGCCAGGAAAATCGCGCGACCGAAATTTCAGAAATATCGCGGGGACTCAAAGCCCTGGCCAAAGAATTGAATGTTCCTGTGGTTGCGTTGTCGCAGCTCAATCGTTCGCTCGAGCAACGCACCGACAAGCGTCCGATGATGTCCGACCTGCGCGAATCCGGCGCCATCGAACAGGATGCCGACGTGATTGTGTTCATCTACCGCGATGAGTACTACAACAAGGAGTCCACTGAGAAGGGCACTGCCGAGATCATCATCGGCAAGCAGCGCAATGGCCCGACCGGCTCGGTCAAGCTCACCTTCCTCGGCCAGTACACGAAATTCGAGAATCACACTTCGCAGAATTTTTCGGGTCACTTCGGATGAGTCGAAGCGCTATCGCGACCATTCATCTCGGCGCGATGCGATCGAACCTGCAGCGCATCCGCCTGTTGGCACCGCACAGTCGGGTGATGGCCGTGGTCAAGGCCGATGGCTACGGGCATGGGCTGGAACGTGTAGCACGTGCACTGGCCGCTGCTGATGCATTCGGTGTGGCATCGATCGCCGATGGACAGCGCCTGCGCGCAGCGGGTGTTGCGCAGCGGGTCGTGGTGTTGTCGGGCATTGACGAGGCCGGTGATCTAGCCGAAGTGCGGCGCCTGGATCTGGACATCGTGGTGCACCACCAGGCGCAGCTCGAGTTGATTGCCGCCGAGCGTGATTTGCGCCCACTTCGCGTCTGGCTGAAGCTCGACACCGGGATGCATCGTCTGGGCGTCGCGCCCGAACACGCGGCAGCGCTGCGCGACGCATTGCTGGCGATGCCCCAGGTCGCTCGCGAAATCGTGCTGATGAGTCATTTCGCCAGTTCCGACGATTACGACGGCGCCAAGACTCCGGCACAATTGATCCAGTTCCACACCAGCACGGATCGGTGGCAATGTGCGCGTTCGATTGCGAATTCGGCAGCGATCGTCGGCTATACCGACTCGCAGCTTGAATGGGTGCGCGCCGGCGGGCTGTTGTATGGGTTGTCGGTGGTCGCTGGAATGACTGGCGCAGATTTCGGATTTCGTCCGGCGATGAGTCTGTCCAGCAAACTGATCGCGATCAATCGCGTTGCCAAGGGCGAGCGCATCGGCTACGGCGAAACCTGGCAGTGTCCGGAAGACATGGACATCGGCATCGTTGCAATGGGCTATGGCGATGGCTATCCACGCAGTGCGCCGTCCGGCACGGCGGTGCTGCTCAATGGCCGTCACGCCAGCATCGTCGGGCGCGTATCGATGGATCTGATGAGTATTGACCTTCGCGCTCATAGCGACGCCCGCATCAACGACCGCGTGCTGTTGTGGGGGCCACAGCTGCCCGTTGAATTGTTGGCCGACGCTGCCGGTACGATCAGCTACGAGTTGACCTGCGGCGTCACTCGTCGAGTGATGGTGCTCGAAGACGAGACAGCGTTGAATGTTTGAGCAGGTGGCAAAGTCTTCGCAGCACGCGAGCCGCGCGTTGACGAGGTGCACATGGCGATACATTAACTCTTTCGCAAAGCGGAGGCATTGTGGCCAAGGCAAGGACAGCTTACGTATGTGGCGACTGCGGTGCTGACTACAGCAAGTGGCAGGGACAGTGCACGCAGTGTCAGGCATGGAGCACCCTGAGTGAGGTGCGGCTGACGGCGAAATCGGCGAAGTCTGCTGATCGATCCGGCTTCGCTGGTGCGTCCAGCGCTGCTGCGGTGGTGACTGCATTGGCCTCAGTGTCGGAGGACGAAGAGCTACGCACGCAAATCGGCATCGGCGAGCTTGATCGTGTGCTAGGGGGCGGCTTGGTGCGCGGCTCGGTAGTGCTGGTTGGTGGCGATCCGGGCATCGGCAAGTCGACGTTGCTGATCCAGGCGCTTGCCGCTGTGGCCGGGCGTTTGAAGACCCTGTATGTCACCGGCGAAGAGAGCCTGGGGCAAGTCGCTTCGCGCGCACGACGGCTTGGACTGCCGCTGCACGCAATGGAGGCGCTGGCCGATACCGGTATCGAGCGCATTATCGAAACCAGCGTGGCGCGCAAGCCGGATGTGCTGGTGATCGATTCGATCCAGACCATGTATTCCGACGATCTGGATTCGGCGCCGGGCTCGGTTACCCAGGTGCGCGAGTCGGCGGCGCGCCTGGTTCGCTACGCCAAGGAATCCGGCTGCGCAGTGTTCCTGGTCGGTCACGTCACCAAAGATGGCGGCATCGCCGGTCCGCGCGTGTTGGAGCACATGGTCGATGCAGTGCTCTATTTCGAAGGTGAGTCGGGCAGTCGCTTTCGCGTGTTGCGCGCATTCAAGAACCGTTTTGGTGCGGTCAACGAACTCGGTGTGTTTGCCATGGGTGATCGTGGCCTCAAGGAAGTACCCAATCCGTCGGCAATTTTTCTCAGCGGCAACGAGAATCCGACAGCGGGCAGCATCGTCATGGTGACGCGCGAGGGTACGCGCCCGTTGCTGGTGGAAGTACAGGCTCTGGTCGACCAGTCACCGTTGGCCAACCCGCGTCGTGTGACGCTCGGTCTGGAACAGAATCGCCTGGCGATGCTGCTGGCGGTGCTGCACAAGCATGGCGGTATCGCGCTCTACGACCAGGACGTGTTCGTCAACGTGGTTGGCGGTATTCGGGTGCAGGAAACCGCGGCCGATTTGCCGGTGCTGCTCGCGGTGCTATCCAGCTTTCGCAATCGCGCGATGGCACAGCGCACGGTGGCATTTGGCGAGGTCGGTTTGGGCGGCGAGATTCGACCGGTACCCAATGGCGAGGAACGCCTGCGCGAAGCGACGCACCATGGCTTCAAGCGCATCCTGGTGCCCAAGGCGAACGCACCGAAAAAGGCACCGGCGGGTGTCGAAGTAATCGCAGTGGAGCGGCTGGTTGAGGCGATCGATGCCACGCGTACGTAGGAGCGCACCCGGGCGCGATCGGGATCGCCACAGATCCAATCGCGCCCAGGTGCGCTCCTACCCCAACGCGGTGAGCTCTCGATTCATCAACTCAGGGTCGCCGATATTGAGTTCGATCAGTCGCTTCAGATGCGCAAAGCTGTCGAAGTCGATCTGACTCCATTGAAAGCCGATGGTGGAATCGTTGGCATTGGCTGCGATCGCATTCATGCTGATGCGTGAGCCGCCGGGCAGGCGCAGCTCCAGTCGATAGCTCTTGCCCATGCGCGCATCCCAGTCTACTGGGCGATTGCACAGAGCGCCCTTGAGCGAGATATCGATCAGCGCGGTTTCCCACATGGCGCCAGTAGAGTAGAGCTTGACATCGGCTTCGAACTCGATGCGGGTAAATCTTCGGGCCGTCAGATCTTCAACCATGCTGCTCTATCGGCAGTGAGGACGCTGGACTGTAGCGAAACCATCCGCGTTCGCACAGCCCAAATGGCCCAATTTCCCGATGGAAGGCATCGGTGGCGAAGCAGCGCACGCGCAGCGGAGACAATCGGTCACATTTACCCCGCAGTCGACCCCATTTTGACTATTTGTAGAATGTGGTGGGTGCAGCGATCCGCATTGCGATCGGTTGCATGCGGTTTGCGGCACTCACCACATCCTTTGCGCTGAACCGTCAACTGCGCTGCAAAACCATCTCGAGTACAAACTTGCTTCCAAGGTAGGCCAGCAGCAGCAGGGCAGCGCCGATCAATACCAGACGAATAGCCCTCTGGCCGCGCCAACCAAAGCGCCAACGTCCCAGAAGCAACGTGCCGAACACCAGCCAGGCGGCGATTGCGAGGACGGTCTTGTGCACCAGATGCTGGGCAAACAGGTCATGCACAAACATCACGCCACTGACCAGCGCCAGACTCAGCAGCGCGAAACCCGTGCCGATCAGCTGGAACAGCAGGGCTTCAACCTGGGTCAGGGGAGGCGCGCCCTGCAGCCAGGGCGCGAATCGGCGCGCACGCAGGGCGCGGTCCTGGATTCCCAGCATCACCGCCACCAACGCCGCCACCGCCAGCGTGGCGAAAGCGATCAGCGCCAATACCGCATGCACGGCAATGCGCCAATCGCGCAAATTGCCGCTGGTGTCGCTCGGCGCGCCCGCGAAACCCACGAGTAGACAAGCGGCAGCCGCAATCGGAAACACCACCGAGCCAATGCGTTCGATCGGCCGCACGCTGATCGCGATCAGCAGCACACTGGCCATACTGGCGCTGACCCAACTCAACGCCGCAAAAAAATGCAGATGAATGCCGCCGGCAGCGCGCGCATCGATGAACAGACTGATCAGATGCGCAGCCAGCGCCGCCCCGCCAACTCCGACCAATAGCTGGCGGCTACGCGGGTCGAGCACGGAGCCACGCAGTATGCGCCACGTCAATGCGGCGTACAGTGCTGCAGCAATCAGGAACGGAACGAGTCTCATCGGCACGGTATTGTTGGCATCGCGGCAGTGTCGCATGAGCTGGGCAGCGCGGAAAACCCTGGAAACGCAGCGGTCGCAGCGCCCACCGTCATCTATGCAGGAACCGGCCTGGCCGCGAATAGCCTCGGCACTGCCTGGGCCGCCGCGCTGCGCTGACTAAACGGCCTGCGGAGCGTCGGTTATACTCCGCGCCCCGCAATCTGGCCGCCGTCATGTTCGAGTCACTCAGTTCTCGCCTTTCCAGCACGATCCAGCGTCTGCGCGGCCGCGCCCGACTGACCGAAGAAAATATTCGCGAGGCGACGCGCGAAGTGCGCGTAGCCCTGCTGGAGGCCGATGTTGCGCTTCCGGTGGTAACCGCGTTGATCGAACGCATCAAAGTGCGCGCGGTCGGCCAGGACGTCTTGACCAGTCTTTCCCCAGGACAGGCATTGGTCAAAGTGGTGCAACAGGAGCTGACTGCAGTGATGGGCACGGCCAACGCCGAGCTCAACCTCAATTGCCCAGCGCCTGCGGTCATTCTGATGGCGGGCCTGCAAGGCGCAGGCAAGACCACGACCGTTGCCAAACTGGCCAAGCACCTGAAAGAGCGTCGCAAGAAAAAGGTGATGGTGGTTTCGGCCGATGTCTATCGCCCCGCGGCAATCGAACAGCTGAAGACGCTGGCCGACCAGGTCGGTGTGCTGTTTCATCCCAGCGAACAGGGTCAGGCGCCGGTGACGATTGCACTGCGTGCGCTCGATGATGCGCGCAAGAGCTTTGCCGATGTGCTGATTGTCGATACTGCCGGACGTCTTGCGATCGATCCGGCGATGATGGAAGAAATCGCTTCGTTGCATCAAGCATTGCAACCGATCGAAACCCTGTTCGTGGTCGATTCGATGACCGGCCAGGACGCCGCCAACACCGCCAAGGCGTTCAGTGCGGCGCTGCCGCTGACCGGCGTGATCCTGACCAAGACCGATGGCGATGCGCGCGGCGGCGCGGCGCTCTCGGTACGTTACATCACCGGTCGCCCGATCAAGTTTGTGGGCGCTGGCGAGAAGCCCGACGCGTTGGAACCTTTTTATCCGGACCGTGCGGCCTCACGCATACTGGATATGGGCGACGTGCTGTCTCTGGTCGAGGAAGTCGAGCGCAAGGTCGATCACGAGAAAGCGCAGAAGCTCGCCGAAAAGGTGATGAAGGGAAAGAAATTCGACCTGACCGACATGCGCGACCAACTCAGTCAAATGCAGAATATGGGCGGCCTCACTGGCCTGATGGACAAGCTCCCGGGCATGGCCTCGTTGCCCAGCGGTCTGAAGGACAAGGTCAACAACAAGGAGATCGATCGCATGATTGCGATCATCAACTCGATGACCAAAAAAGAGCGCCGACATCCCGATCTTCTGAACGGTTCGCGCAAGTTGCGCGTTGCGCGCGGATCCGGCATGCAGCCGGCCGATGTCAATCGTGTGCTCAAGCAATATCAGCAGATGGCCAAGATGATGTCCAAACTGTCTGGCGGCGGCATCAAGGGCTTGATGAGACAGATGAAGGGCATGATGGGTCCGGGCGGAATGGGAGGGTTGAGGTGAGGCGCTTTGACGGTGCCCTCAGGCATCGTCAGCCGGCCTCAACGCCCGGCATGGATGCCGGGCCGGACGCCCGCACCAGGGATGGTTACCTGCATAATCATTCTAACGAAGACAATCTGTGAATTGGATGGGCCCTGGCCCATCAATGGTGGCGCGATCATCCGTTGGGCCAGGGTCCACCCTACTCCAGGTGCATCGTCTGCATGACCCCTGAAATCCTCGTCCTCGCTGGCCTAGCCGGCTTCGCCGCCGGCATGCTGGACAGCATCGTCGGCGGCGGTGGTTTGATCATGACGCCGGCGATGATCAATCTATTTCCCGGAGTGCCGATCCTCAATCTGATTGCGACCACGCGTACCAGCTCGATTGCAGGTGCCAGCGTGTCGGCGTGGAATTATTTACGCTCGGTACGTGTCGATCGCCGCATTCTGCTTGCCGCTCCGCTCTCTGCTGCCAGCTTCTCGCTGATCGGTGTGTCGCTCGCCAAACGCATGGATCAGGACGTTCTCAAGTTCGTTGTGCTGTTGCTGTGCGTTGCACTGGCCGTCTACACCTTCATTCGCAAGGACCTGGGCCAGGAGCTGAAATTTCAACCCGACGCACCGCATGTCGTGCGCTGGGCGATCCTGGTCGGCGCCGTCACCGGCTTCTACAACGGACTGATCGGTCCTGGCACCGGCACCTTGATGGTGTTCGGATTCGTCAGCGTCATGGGTCTCGATTTTCTGCGCGCATCTGCTGCCGCAAAGGTCACCAATATCTCTTCCGATTTAAGCTCGTGGCTGGTGCTGATGTTCAGCGGCTACGTGATGTGGGCGGTGGTGCTGCCCTTGATCGCCGGCAACATGATCGGCAGTTATTTTGGTAGCCGGTTGGCGATTCTCAAAGGCAGCCGGTTTATTCGCTGGGTGTTTCTGGTGGTGGTGATCGCGTTGATCGCCCGTGTCAGTTACGATGTATTTCGATCACAGGCGCCGTTGTAGGAGCGGCGCACGCCGCGAAGCGCTGCTGTTGTGGGAGCGGTGTAAGCCGCGAAGTTGTTGCACTTGACTTCGTTCGAAAACAACCACAGCCAGCCCCTTT
>JANMSL010000696.1:0-2498 GCA_031389245.1 Lysobacterales bacterium
ATAGGTCTCGAACATGCCAGTCATCGGCGGGATCGGGTTGTACGAAACCGCCTGGGCATCGCTCAACGAGGCGGCAAGCAGGGCAAGCGGAAAGAGATAGCGCATAGGGACACTCCTGATAGGTAATCCGGCGCAACCATCATGGTGCCCGGTACAGGAGACTCGGACTCACATCGAAAAACGGCTCATCGGCCTGCTGATCGCGGACAAGCTGCTCTGCGATGGATCGTGGACTGCGTGGCACTGCCCTGCTTGGTGACCATCGGCCACGATCGGGCGGTGAGTTATTCCAGAGCACGCTGGTGCGGGCGTGCACAGCCGCGCCGCAGCGAAGCTGTACTCAGTCATCGAAGATCAGCGCGTACGCACTGCCCAGCGAGCCATAGTCTTCTGGCATTGCGGCGGTTGCACGGTGCTGCGACAAATCGCTGGAAGCCTAAACCGAGCACAGCGAAACCGTTGATCAGGATCCACGCAAATGTCACGAATTAAATTTCGGGGAAACCTAAGTCACTGACCCCCGTTTTCCATCAGTGCCGAGTCCATGTAAACCCCTCGATGCGCGCGAGTGATTCCATGTCGCAACCATAGAGCAGCCCGTCGCTGGTGGGCGGCGGCGTCGGCACGAAGGTTGAGCGGAGCAGCTGATAACGGAACGCTTGGTTGAGTACGTCCATGGCGACGGCCAGTTCGGCGTCCACCGCTGATTCCGCGGATATCACGTTGATGCTGGCGTGCGAACCACCGGCAGTGCCAGTGGTGCTGGGCACCACCAACGTGGGTGGCAGCAGCGCCATCTGGTTGCCGATAATAAGGCCGCTGCCGTTGTCGAACCGCCGCGCGCTGAACTCGATCCAGTTGAAGGCGCTGCCGGCAATGTTGCCGAACGGTGTGCTGACAGGTGGGTCGGTGCAATTGGGCGGGGTGCCCTTGTTGAAGGTGACGATTTCGGCGATACCGTCGTTATTGAAATCGCCCGCCGCGTGGTGGCCGATGACCGCGCTACCGCGTGGAATGGTAAACGCCGATGGCGGCGGCGACTGCGCGCCCGCCAGGCAGTTGAAGTTGATATTGAGCTGTGAGGCATCGTACTGGTGCCAGCGGGTTTGGCCATCGGTGCGCATGAACATCAACGCAAATACGTGCGGACCCGAACCAGATATCCATTGGCTTTCCGGCAACCCGGCGATGGCCGGACGCAGGCCACCCACGAATGGCGTCTTGACGCTGGAGAAAGTCACCAGAGAGTTGACCAGATCGTTCGGTGCGCCAGTGTCGCGGAACAGTGGCAGGCGCGAAAGGGAGCGGTTGCTGTAGATGAAATACGTCGCAAGTTGATCCGATGTGGCGACGCAATCGGCGCTGTCGTACAAATCCTTGCCGGTCACCGGCACGTTGACCACGATGCCAGCGGCGCTGCCGACGAAGCGCAGGATCTTCGGCCGGTTTGCGTCGATGAACGGAAAATCGAGTTGGTTGCCGCGGCGGCAGCCACCGCCCAGAGAAAACGCCGTGCCGGCGGCGATCACCGTCGTCCACGTCGGCGCCGGGCTGGTCCCGGCAAGCAGCGCATTGACCTCCGTCACGGCAGTGAGCAGCGAGGTCGTGCCGGCAGTCGGCCCGTTGGTGATCACCACAGTGCGCAGCTGTGTCGCGCCACTGGGATCGGCGCCGATGCGGATCTCTTGTACGGTACGACCGTTGGGGTTGACGGTGCGCTCCGCCAACACCGAGAGTTGCGCCTGCGCCGTCGGGGCAATGGTGGCCAAGGCACTGGCGACCAGGCCGTACAAGCAAGCGGTATGGATGGCGTTCCGGATGGAAACCAAAGCGCGGGTCATGGCAGTTCCTTGTGGCGAATTTATCGGTAATGCGCCGAAACCGGCCGAACCGCGCCACGACCAGGACGGCCGCGCCGAAGCAGGGTTCTGTCCATACCCGACGGGGGTTTTCCGGACAGGGAAATCACGGCGACTCAAACGTCACGGTAGGTGCCCACGCAGCCACTTGGTGTAGCGAAGATGCTCGCCAAGTTGGCAATACACTCGCTGACGCTCGGTCAGCTTCTCTTCTGGAAGAGGGTTTGCGTTCTCGGTCACCTCGTATTCGTACGACTTACGCATTTCCTGGACTGACATCGTCAGCTCGTCATAACTCACGACCGCATCAAACTCGCGTGACAGCTCAATGGCGAGCACCGAGTCAATGAACACCTGTGGCGGCAGGTAGGCGTGCGCCGCTACGTAATGGCTCACGAGCGCAGGCGTGGAAAAGAATCGTCCGTCGCGCGAAACATCAGGCACCAGGATTTCGCATCCGCTCACACGATTCCCAGCCTCCGTGGCAGGGCAGAATGAACCGCCCCATGTTTGCAGTGACCAGCCATCCACGCTGCAGGCCTGTGTTGCCATCCGGGGGTCGCAATCCTCTCATTGGTTGGGGCCAGCACCCCTCGACACACACCAAAGAACAGCTTGCTCTGGGCCGCGGTCAGCGGC
>JANMSL010000235.1:0-3739 GCA_031389245.1 Lysobacterales bacterium
CACGCATTGTGCGTTCCACCAGCCAGATGTCCAGCGTGCAGCCCGGAGACGTGCTGGTGGCGGACATGACCGATCCGGATTGGGAACCGGTGATGAAGCGCGCCTCAGCCATTGTCACCAACCGCGGTGGACGCACCTGCCACGCCGCAATCATCGCGCGCGAGCTGGGAGTGCCGGCGGTGGTCGGCTGCGGTAATGCGCTCGATACGATCGTCGATGGCATGCCTATCACCGTCTCTTGCGCCGAGGGCGATACCGGCTTTATCTACGCTGGCCAACTGGCGTTCGAGAAGATCACGGCTGACCTCGGCGATATGCCACCGGCACCGCTCAAGTTGATGATGAATGTCGCCAATCCCGAGCGTGCGCTGGATTTCGCCATGCTACCCAATGCCGGTGTGGGTTTGGCGCGACTGGAGATGATCATCGCCAGTCATATCGGCGTGCACCCGCGCGCGCTGCTCGAGTTCGACCGTCAAGACGCCGCTACTCGCGCCGCGATCGGCGAGCGCATGGCCGGTTATGCCGATCCGGTCAGTTTTTACGTTGACCGCCTGGCCGAGGGTATCGCCACCATCACCGCCGCGTTTGCACCGAACCCGGTGATTGTGCGTCTGTCGGACTTCAAGTCAAACGAGTATGCGAATCTGATCGGTGGCCGGCAATACGAGCCGCATGAAGAAAACCCGATGCTCGGTTTCCGCGGCGCCAGCCGTTACGTCGACCCCACCTTTGCTGCAAGCTTCGAACTCGAATGCCGCGCGATGCTCAAGGTGCGCGATGTCATGGGCTTGGTCAACGCCTGGGTGATGATCCCGTTCGTGCGTACGGTGGAGGAAGGCCGACGCGTGATTGAAGTATTGGAGCGCAATGGATTGAAGCGCGGAACCAATGGGCTGAAGGTGATCATGATGTGCGAGCTGCCCTCCAACGCCCTGCTCGCCGATCAATTCCTCGATCATTTCGACGGTTTCTCCATTGGCTCGAACGACCTCACTCAGCTCACCCTGGGACTCGACCGGGATTCGGGATTGATTGCGCACCTGTTCGACGAGCGCAATGAAGCGGTGAAGGCGCTGATCTCGATGGCGATCAAGGCCTGTCGCGCACGTGGCAAATACATCGGCATCTGCGGACAAGGCCCTTCTGATCATCCTGATCTGGCCGAATGGTTACTTGACCAGGGCATCGAATCGATGTCGCTCAACCCGGACACCCTGGTCGATACCTGGTTGCGGCTGGCGCGACACAAGCCCACTTGAGCCGGCCCGCTTGAACTGGCCGGCGCGCACCAGTTGAAACCATTTGACCGCCGAGCGGCCACCCCGGTACTATTCAAACAGTCGTTTCATACGGTTTTTCGGCGTCGCCGCGACGCTGATTTCATAGTCATAAACAGCTTTAACCAAGCCGGGTATCCAATTGACTAATCAACATTTTTCTACCAAGGATCGCATTCTCAGTGCGGCCGAGGATCTGTTCGCCAAATCCGGATTCGCAGGCGCGTCGCTACGCCAAGTCACTTCGGTGGCCAACGTCAATCTTGCCGCCGTCAACTACCACTTCGGCTCCAAGGAAAACCTGATCAACGAGCTATTCAAGCGCCGCCTTGATGAGCTGACCGCTCAGCGCACCAAAGCGCTGGAACATGCACTGCAAACGCCACCGGTCACACTGGAATCGGTGCTTGAAGCCTTCGTCTCGCCGGCACTCTCGTTGGCGCAGGACCGCGGCGGCGGACAAAGCTTCGTGCGATTGTTGGCGCGTGCCTTTGCCGAACAGGATCAACGCCTTCGGCGATTCGTGTCCGACAACTACGGACATGTGCTGAAGGAATTTGCCAAGTCGATTTCGTCGCTGCTGCCCCACCTGGCGAAAGAGGATCTGTATTGGCGCCTGGACTTTGTCAGTGGCGCACTCACCTACGCCATGTCCGATTTTGGCATGATCAAGAAACCTTCCGATCTCTCGGAAGAACAGCATCGGCGCAACGCTGCGCGCCAATTCGTGCGCTTCGCCGCCGCTGGTCTGCGCGCGCCCTGATCCGTTTGTATTTCGACGCCGGAAGTATTACCCGGCAAGCAAGCCCCATCTGTAATGGAGGATTCATGAGCGATTCCAATCTTCGAATTCGGCGCGTCGCCGTGCTGGGCGCCGGCGTGATGGGCGCGCAAATCGCCGCGCATCTGGCCAATGCCAATGTCGAGGTCATTCTGTTTGATCTGGCCGCGAAGGAAGGCGATCCCAATGGGATCGTCACCAAAGCCATCGCCAATCTCAGCAAGCTCAGCCCGACTCCGCTCGCCACCAAGTCCAAGGCGGGCGAAATCCAGGCTGCCAATTACGATCAGCATTTGCCCTTGCTGCGCCACTGCGATCTGGTGATCGAAGCGATCGCCGAACGCATGGACTGGAAGCGCGATCTGTACAGCAAGGTCTTGCCCCACCTCAAAGACGATACGGTCATTGCCAGCAATACCTCCGGACTGAGCATCAACGGTCTTTCCGACGCGCTGCCGGCCGAGCGCCATGAGCGTTTCTGCGGACTGCACTTCTTCAATCCGCCGCGCTACATGCATCTGGTCGAGTTGATCCCGACCAAGCGCACATCACCGGCGATCCTCGAAGGCCTGGAAAACTTTCTGACCACGGTGCTCGGCAAGGGCGTAGTGCGTGCCAAAGACACGCCCAACTTCATTGGCAATCGTATCGGCGTGTTCTCCATGTTGTGCACCATGCACCATACCAAGCGTTTCGGTCTGAGCTTCGATGTTGTCGACGCACTCACTGGCCCGGCGATCGGGCGACCCAAGAGCGCGACCTATCGCACCGCCGACGTGGTGGGTCTGGACACCATGGCACACGTCATCAAGACCATGGCCGACACGCTGCCCAATGATCCTTGGCACGAATTTTTCGTGGCCCCGGATTGGCTCAAGCGCCTGGTCGAGCAAGGTGCCCTGGGGCAGAAGACCAAGGTCGGCATCTACAAGAAATCCGGCAATGACATTCTTGTGCTCGACGTCGCCAGCGGCAGCTACAAAGCGCAGACCGGCAAAGTCGCCCCCGAAGTGGAAGCGATTCTCAAGATCAAGAATCCGGCCGAGAAGCTGGCCGCGCTGCGCGCATCGACCGATGCTCAGGCACAGTTCGTGTGGGCGTGTTTTCGCGATCTGTTCCATTACACGGCTTACCATCTGGAAGAAATCGCCGACAACGCGCGTGACGTCGACTTCGCCATTCGCTGGGGCTACGGCTGGTCCGCAGGCCCATTCGAGACCTGGCAAGCCGCCGGCTGGAAAACGATTGCAGCCGCCATTGCCAGCGATATCGAAGCCGGCGAAACCATGGTCGAAGCAGCGTTGCCCAAATGGGCGGTCGATCCGACCCGCGCCGGTGTCCATGCCGCGCACGGATCCTATGCGCCGCGCGACAATACGTTTCGCTCGCGATCGCGACTTGCGGTGTATCAGCGCCAGCTGTTTCCCGATCCACTGCTTGGCGAGCTGCCGCATCCGGGCGAGACCGTGTTCGAGACGCCCGAGGTGCGCTGCTGGCATCAGGGTGATGGCATTGCGATCCTCAGCTTCAAGACCAAAATGAACACGGTCAGCGGCGGCGTACTCGATGGCATTCACCGAGCGGTCGACGAGGCAGAACGCCGCTTCCAGGGCTTGGTGATCTGGCAACACAACGAGCCATTCAGCGCCGGCGCCGATCTCAGCGGCGCGATGGGTGC
>JANMSL010000741.1:0-8810 GCA_031389245.1 Lysobacterales bacterium
GAGGTGTCCAAACTCGATCATGTCGGTTGATTCTGTTGGCTGTTTAGAGTCATAACGCAATGTGCGCGAAGCGACGGCCTCGGTTCAAGCAAATCAAGCAAAACCGTGGCATGGGCTGTGCTTCATTCACCGAAGTGGTCGGAGCGTGACGAGAGTGGCGTTCCAGCTGAGCGCCGAAAAGCAGGGGCTTGGCAAAAAGATGGCGGAGAGGGAGGGATTCGAACCCTCGGTGCGCTTACACGCACGCCTGATTTCGAGTCAGGTACATTCGACCACTCTGCCACCTCTCCGGTGCTGGTGCAGCCCGCAGGTCGGCGCGGGGTCGGGCATGATACGGGATTGTGCTCGACGCGACAACCGCGTTGGTTTATCGCCTTCAGCACGGACGCGCAGGGCGGACCTGGCCTGAACAGTCCCGCCGCTCAGTCGCAGGTGTAAACGCGCAACAGTGATCAGCCACCTCACCAGCCACGAATCGAGCGTTCAAAAAATAAGCGTCGCCACCGCACCTCCGCCGTCGCGAGGCGCCAAGCTGACTTTCCAGCCGTATAACTCGCATAGGCGTACGACGATGGCCAGACCGAGCCCGGCACCTTTTCCGGTCGCGCTGGCGCCGCGATAGCCGCGATCAAACAAGCGTTCGGCTTCGACTGGACTGATGCCCTTGCCGCTGTCTTCAACCACCACGCGATCGGCCTCGACGCGGATCACCACCACGCCCTCGGGCGTGTATTTGAAGGCATTGCCGATCAAGTTGCCCAATGCAACAGACAGCACTGCAGCCGGGGCGTCGACCTGCGCAGCAAAGGGTTTTTCAATGCGGACCTCGATTGGCTTGTTGCCGATCGCGGCGCGATGAGTTTCGACTACCTGGTCAACCACACTGCCAACATCCGTGCTTTCGCCCTGCGCCGGCGACTGACGTTCGTTACGCGACAGCAACAGCAACGCGTCGGTCAGTTCGTTGGATTGGCGTGCAGCACGTTCGATGCGCAGCAGTCGCTGTCTGGCTTTCTCTGGCAGATCATTCTGCGTGAGCAGCAGCTCAGTGGCGCCACGGATTACTGCCAGCGGGGTGCGCAACTCGTGCGATACGTCGGCGTTGAATTCACGATCGCGTACGACCAGGTGGGTGAGCTGAGCGGCGTATTCATCGAGCTTGGCGGCCAGTTGCCCCACTTCATCGTTTGCGAAATGCGGCGCCAGTTGATCCAGCCCCTGCGATTCAGTGAAGCGTTCCAGACGCTTCACCAAATCGGCCACCGGCCGCATAACGCTGGACGCGGCCCAGAATGCGATCAGTGCGGAAATTCCTGCGAACAACACCACAACGCCGATCAGCCCACCGACCAGCCAACGTCGGAGTTCCAATTCGTGCGAAATGTCGTACTGCAGAAAGAACCAGTAGTCGGGAAACTTGCGCACCGCCAACTGGTAGGACTGCGGGCCACCACTCTCGGCATCGCCGACTATGGTGTGGACACCATTGTCGAGGTCGCGCCACGCGAAAGGCACATTGGCCAGTTTGCGTTCACTGAATACGTTGCCCTGGATGCGCGAAAAAATAACCAGTTCCGAGTTCGGGTCGCGGCGGAACTGTTCGACATAGTGATCGATCTCCAGATCCAGCGAGCGTCCGATCAGTTGGTCTTCGAGATAGCTGCGCAGCATCACAGCGGCTACCGCAAACGCTGCGGTCAGCAGCGTTCCGAACAACAAAAACGAAATGATGATGCGGCTTCTAAGCCGACGCCGATACTGCATCCGGGTCGCTCAGACTGTAGCCGATGCCATGGCGGGTATGAATCAACAATCGCCCGAATGGCTTGTCGATTGCGGCGCGCAATCCGTGGATGTGTACGCGCAGCGAGTCGCTATCGGGTAGCTCTTCACCCCAGACCCGCATCTCCATTTCCTTGCGCGTGACCACTGCGGGTGACGCCTCCATCAGGCATTGCAGTAGCTTCAACCCGATCGGGTTAAGCGTTATTGCTTTGCCAGCGCGCGACACTGTGAGCATATCCAGGTGAAACAGCAGGTCGCCCACTTGCAGCTGCCGCGAGGTGCCGGCGCGAGCACGTGTGCCCAGCACGTTGATGCGGGCCTCGAGCTCCTGCAGCGCAAACGGCTTGACCATGTAATCCTGTGCGCCGCTCTCAAATCCGGCCAACTTCTGCTCCAGCGCGTCGCGCGCAGTCAGCATCAGCACTGGTGTAGATTTGTGCGCTTCCTGACGCAGGCGTCGGCACACTTCGAGTCCATCGAGTCCCGGCAGAGTCAGGTCGAGCACGATGACATCGAAATTCTCGCGCATCGCAAGATGCAAACCCGACACGCCGTCGGGAGCGAAGTCGACAACGTGACCGCGATCGGAAAGATAGTCGCCCACATTGGCAGCGATGTCCGCGTTGTCTTCAATGACCAGGATATGCATGGGCATAGTTTAGCGACTCCGTTCGCAGATGGGGGGCGGAGATTCGTGGCGCCGAGGCTGCACGATGGGTCTGGTTGTGGCAAAAAAAGAAAGGCCCAAGGCGGGCGTCCCGACCTTGGGCCTAATTGATGCCCCGATTACCGTAACCTGCTGGAGATCTTCGTGTAACGACGATCGAGCAGAAATAAGGTAAGCGGACTGTAGGACACGCAGGGTTAAGTGCGAGTTAAAGCCTGCACTGGCGCCACGGAGTGGTTCAGTTCCACCCATGAGTGCCGTTTTTCAGATTCCAAGCTGCTAAGCAGGCTTTCGCGCACGATGACGCCGTTCGCGCCGCTCCAGATAGGCGATGATCTCGCCGGCGACGTCGACCTGCGTGGCTTTTTCTATGCCTTCCAAACCCGGCGAAGAATTGACTTCCAGGACCAGCAGCCCGCGACGCGATCTGAGCAAGTCCACGCCTGCTACACCCAAGCCCATCACCGCCGCAGCGCGGATTGCGACCTCCTGCTCTTTCTTGTTCAAGCTCACCGATTCGGCGCTGCCGCCGCGATGAAGATTGGATCTGAATTCACCCTCGCGCCCTTGCCGGCGCATGGAGGCCACCACTTTGCCGCCGACGACGAAGCAACGAATGTCGGCGCCCTTGGCCTCGCGAATGAATTCTTGGACCAGGAAATTGGCATACAGCCCACGGAACGCCTCGATCACACTTTGCGAGCTCGCGATTTTTTCAGCCAGCACCACGCCTTGGCCCTGCGAGCCTTCGACCAATTTGATCACGTGCGGCGGCTTGCCAAGCATCGAAAGTAGATCGGAAGTATCGTCCGGATTGTCACCAAACACCGTGGTCGGCAGACCCAGTCCCTGCTGCGCAAGCAACTGTAGACAGTGCAGCTTGTCGCGCGCACGCACGATCGGCTCGGCGCGATTGGGGGTAAAGACGCGCATCATCTCGAATTGGCGCACCACAGCAGTGCCATAGCGGGTAATCGACGAACCAATACGCGGAATCACTGCATCGAATTTTGGCAGCGCCTTGCCCTTGTAGCGCATGATGAATTCGCCGGGCTCGATGCGCATATAGCAACGCAATGGATCAAGCACGCGCACACTGTGCCCGCGCTCACGCGCTGCCTGCTTCAGTCGCTGCGTCGAGTAGAGCTTGCTGTTGCGCGACAGAATCGCAATCTTCATCGTGTGCGCCTTGGCAATGTGGTGGATGCGTCGCCCAGTACGTAGCTGCGCTGCGGATCGATCAGCCATCGTCCATGCATCGCGGTTCTGCCCAGCAACATCGGAAACAGCATGCCACGACGATTGGTCAGATTGATTTCAATGGCATAGCGTTGGTCAGCGATCTGTACGTCGGTGCGAATGAAAGGCCTGAGGCTGACGCTGCCGCCAGAGTCGGTTACTTCGCGTCGCTCCAGAAGTGGTGCCTCGATCCAACGCGCGCGCTTGCGCGACCGAGTCACCGGGTCGAGATAAAATCGTACCCAATCGATCTCATCGCGGCGAAATTCGTCAATGGCCTCGACATGCAGCGCGGAACTGCGCGCGCCGGAGTCAATCTTGGCACGGATCGCCGGGATGCCAAGCTCCGGTAGCGCCACCCATTCGCGCCAGCCGAGCACCCGTCGATCGTCGAATGACGCGCTCATGCTGCTGTCCGTTGTTGGTCTTTTAGTGGAGCGGGTGATGGGAATCGAACCCACGCTAGTAGCTTGGGAAGCTACAGTTCTACCATTGAACTACACCCGCCAGGCGACGTGATTATGCCTTCCGCTGTTCACAGCATGCAATCCGTGTGCTGAACAGCGCACATTGCTTTACTTGGCACTGCACACCACAACAGGCAGAATCGCACGTTCTTCAGCTCAGGGGCCCGACTTTGCTCAATCTTGTACGACTGGCGCTGTTTTTTTTGCTTGCTACCAGCGGTCGGGTTGACGCCGCTGACTGGTCTCCGCTGCTCAGCCCGCGCGATCAAATATTCCCGTCGCTTATTTTGGCTACCGCCAACCTCCCCGACACTCGAACGCGAGGCACTTTGCTGGTTGGTGATGCCAATGGACTGATCGGGGTGCGTATTCTCGCCGGGTACGACCACCAGAAGATTCGGGTCAGCATCAGCATGCCCGGCTGGCTACGCGAGTCACATATCGACGCGGAGCTTCCCAAAGCGGGCAAGCGCTACGCCGTCTTTCCCACCCTGGCATGGGACTTTGACCGCCTGCGCGCGCTGCGCCAGCCAGTTCCTGAAACGCTCCTGTTTTCGGTCCGCGAGAACGGCGGCGAGGCACAGGAGCGAAGCGTGCGTGTGCGCCTGCGTTCGATCAACGACGTGCCCTACTTCATCGCCAGTAACAAGTCGCCCACTGACCTGTCGTGGATGTTCGCGGCCTACGTCGACGAGGACCATCCACGCGTCAGCCGCATCATCACCGAGGCATTGTCGAAACATGTGGTCAAACGATTTGATGGTTATCAAAAACGCGATCCCACTTCGGTGCTGAAGCAGGTGTTTGCTATCTGGTACGTGTTGCAGAATCGCGGTATCCGCTATTCGTCGATCACCCGCACTGGCAATAGCAACGACGGCGTACTGGCACAGCACGTACGTTTTCTGGATGAATCATGGGAAAACAACCAGGCCAACTGTGTCGATGGCAGCGTGCTGATGGCCTCGGTGCTGCGCAAGATTGATCTCAATCCATCGTTGGTGCTGGTTCCAGGACACATGCTGCTGGCGTTCGAACTGGCTCCTGGTGGTGAGCGCGCCTATCTGGAGACAACGCGTCTGGATTCGTTGGCGCCGGACAAGAAGGGAAAGCTGGACGAAGATGCGTCGTTTCGCAGCTTTACCGCAGCCACCAAGCGCGGCTATGCCACCTATCAGGCCGCAGCAGGTAGTTTTGGCGACATCGCAAAGCCCGAGTACCAGATCATCGATATCGGCGCTGCGCGCGCTCTGGGTGTGGTGCCGATCGGCGCGCGTTGAGCGTTTGGCCGCCGGCTTCGATTGGATTGAAAGTCAGCTGCAGACGTTGGAAGCGTCCGCGCACAGCGCGGACCCGCCGGTCAGCTCGCTGCGCGCTCGGCCATGGTCAACGCCACTTTGTCACGTAGATAGACCGGCAGCGCATGCTCCGGCGCAACACCCTCACCGCGCGCCAGGCGCGGTGCCGCAAGGCGCGCGATCATCGCGGCACGCGGATAGCGTGCGCCGTCGGCAAACAACGGCACGCCAATGCGTTCCTGCAGCACGTCGCCGTAGCTCGACCAACCGCTGCCGCATGCCGCCCATTGCGCCGCCCGCGGCAGCACAATCCGATCGGCGGGACCGACGCATTCGTCGCCCTGCAATTGCACCAGCCCGTCCGGCGTGCGGCGATAGACGCCGGCATAGATCTCACCCATGCGTGCATCAATGCACGCCAGCAAGGCTGCATCTGGAGCTGCCATCGCGATGTCGAGTGCCAGGGCCGCGAGTGACGATACCGGCAACACCGGTATATCCAGCCCCAATGCCATGCCTTGGGCGAGTGAGATCGCCAGGCGCACGCCGGTGAACCCACCAGGCCCGCGCCCCACCGCGATGGCATCGAGTTGATGCTTGCCAATACCTGCTTCCGCCAACACCGCGTCCACAAAAGGAAGCGCAAGCTGCGCATGCCGCCGCGGCGCCAGTTCGTGGCGTTCGTACCACTGCCCATCGTGCAGCACTGCCACCGAACAGGCTTCGGTCGCGGTATCGATAGCAAGAATTTTCATATCGGCATTGTCCTTTATGCGCGCAGCGTTGATAAGCCGGATCTAGCCCTCGATCACGTCGGATGACTTGTATGGTCGGGCGGCATCGAACGCGTCCGGGTTGCGCGCGACAGGCGCCACGGCTTCTCCGGCACCAAGCCCGTACCAGTCAACTTTACGCGTGAGAAACATGGTCGCGGCGATCAACAGCAGCACCACGCCTGAACCCATTGCGAGGGCGAAGTCCTCGCGAGTGATCAAAACAAACAGCACGCCATACAGCAACGCGAGCCACAGCACGATGCCAAGGCCACGCCGCCACGAGCGCAGGATGGCACTGCAATAGCCGCCGACGATCAACAACAAGGCGACAACGCCCAATAGATAGGCAAGTGCGAAACTGATGTGTTCGGACGCCGCCAACAGCACCAGGTAAAACGTGGCCAACGCGGTGCCCACCAACAGGTACTGCACCGGGTGCACGCGCAGCCGCTGCAAAGTCTCGAACAGAAAAAATACGCCAAAGGTCAGCGCGATGAACAGCAGTCCGTACTTGGTGCTGCGTTCGTTTTGCAGGTAAACGTCCGCCGACCGATACAGGCGAACACCAAACGCCGATTGATTGAGTGCATTGATATCCAGATCGCCTTCCGTCCAGACACTGGGGAAACTGCGGTTGTACTCCAGCACTTGCCAATCGGCGGCGAACGATCCGGGTTTGGTATCCGGTCGTGCCATCGGCAGTGTGGCGCCAAAGAAATCCGGATCGGGCCACTGCGCCTGCACACTGGCGCTGAAATTGCGCGCCATCGGCACGAAGTCGAGCAGGCGCGTGCCGGCCTGTTTCAGATCGAACTTGAACTGCAGTGGCTGCTGAGGGTCATGTCGCAGTGGCGCGCTACGGAATACGGGCATGCCGCCAAGACTTCGCGCCGAAGGTGTCAGTCGGACGTCGACCTGGTCCCCGATGCGGACATGCAGACCACGCAATCCGCGCGGCTCCGCAACTGGAAGCAGCAGTTCGGCCTGGGCCCACATCATTTCGCCTTGACCCTGCGTCAATTGTGTCGCGGGCGCAGCAAAATGCCCGCTGAGCACGATGTCGGCCTCGTACACCGGCATCCGGAAAATGCCCTTGCTGCGCTCACTGACAACAATGGCGGTCTTCGCGCTCAGTTGCTCGGGAAGCAGGTACCACCACGTCCAAACCTCGCTCGACACTTTCTTGGTGACTACCACTTGACGATGCGGAACCGCCAGCACCGGGCCAGTGACGCGAGTAGCGGTGCCCCAACTGGCAGCGATGGTGTCCTCCGCTTCGCTGCGGCGCGACTCGCGCTCGCTGCGCAGACCGCTCACCATACCCAGAGGAATGAGCATCAACAGAGTAAGGAACCCTAGCCCAAGGAGCTTGAACGTAGTGGATTGAAAAACGCCGCCTGCAGCCATTTCGCGCTCCTTGTTGGATGTGACCTCATCAGAACGCGACCAGCAGTTGCTTCGCGGGCGCAATCAGGCGTGATTGTGGCGGCGGTCGGCCCGATCAACGACGCGGGCGCGATTGCTGCGCGAGCGGGCGTAAGAGATTGTCATTTGCTGGGCAGCGATCTGCGCTGATGTGGACTGCGCATTCCACTGCGCACCCTACGGAGCTCAGCAAGCGCTGAGGGCATCCGGTTCAGTGATGATCCGTTGTTCGTCGAGCCCTGAACTGCGGCTTTGGACGTGGCCGATTACCGCGCCCAACCCTATTGCCAATGCACCCAGTCGTCGAGTTCTTCCGCGTCAAAGCTCCTGGCCTCGGCACGACGCACCACACCCTGCGGATCGATCAGGACCGAGTAGGGCACTACGTTCAAGTGGTTGCCGAACCGGGCAGATTCATCGGGAGACGCGGCGCTGCCGATTCCGATGAGATAGCTGACTGGATAGCGCGCCAGGAACGCGCGCGCATCAGACTCGTCTTCGACCGCAATGCCGATCACCACGATTTCGTCGCTGCGTTCACGGGCGAATTGATCCAGTACCGGCATTTCGTCGACACAGGGGCCACACCAGCTCGCCCAGAAATTCAACAGTACGGTCTTGCCCCGAAACGATGCCAGCTCGATCGGCTGCCCTTCCAGGGCCTTGATCGAGAGTTGTGGCGCGAGGCGCCCGATGACGCTGGCGGGTCGCAATTCGGTCGGCGCGGCATCAGTATTCGGGCGCAGCGTACGGGCAAGGTAAAAGCCTGCAGTAGCCGCCATCGCCGCCAAAAGCGCAATCAAAAACCATGAGCCAAACAGTTTCATGGCAGGCAGCGGGTTGGCGCAGACGCATCCGCGGGCAGCAGCGACAGCTGCGAACCGCTGGCGGCAACAGGCAACGCGAGTTGACGGTGACTACTTGACCACACGCAGCTGCGGGCCCTTGCGTTGCGGCTTGTCGGGCTCAGGTGAGTTCTCCGACGGCGTCGGGGCTGGCGCGCTGGACTGAGCCTCGGGCGGAAACATCATTCCCTGCCCATTTTCCTGTGCATACACTGCCAACACGGCCTGCAGCGGGACATTGACCTGCTGACTGACCCCGTTGAAGCGCGCCGAAAAACGCACTGTATCGTTACCCAATTCAAGTTCGG
>JANMSL010000748.1:0-7682 GCA_031389245.1 Lysobacterales bacterium
AACCGCAAGAGAGGGCATCAAAGGATCCGGCGAATTCGAAAGTCTCTCAACCACACTCTGCCCATCGGTATTTGCATCCGCCGGCGATGGCTGGTTTACCGAGCAGTCGTGCAGCATCGGGTTGCCAGCAAACGACTACTATTTCAATTTGTCATCCGACATGGACGGTAAGGAGGTCGATTCGATCGAGTTCCGCCGCACCAGCGATGTCTCCGGCGACGCCTCAATCGCACTGACCGCACCCACAACGAATAGCCAGTTCGCCACTGGAGCGGACGTCAACCTGCGGGCGACTTTCAATGGTGCGTCCAATCAGTCCACGCTCGATTTTAAGGTTACCCGATACCAGCCGGTGGGCGATCCGCTGACAGTCCAATCTTCGGGCTACCCGCAATTCCACGCGGTGTGGCGTCCCACGGTCGCAGGCCGCTATGGCATCAAGGCGTTGGGCAAGCTGGTGCCGCAATCTGCCCCGACCGAATCCGAAGAGATCAGTGTCATCGTCGAAGGTGCAATCACAAATCCACCTCCTCAGGTAACCCTGACCAACCCGTCCGCCAATCTCACACTGCAGGCCAATAGTTCGTTGCAACTGACGATGACCGCCACTGACGACGGCTCCATCATGCCCAACTTGACGCAGTTCCTGATCGCGAAAGACGGCGCTGCTCCGCAATCATTCACTGCCATCGCCAACGGCGGCAGCTTTAGCTTCAACTGGACCCCAACGCTGGCTGGCAGCTACGCGGTTAGCGCCAGCGCTACTGACAATCTCGGCGTTAACACGACGACGTCAACGCGAACCGTGACCGTTCAAGGCGGAATCATCACGCCCCCGGCGGGCCACGACATTCCTGCCGCGATTCCAACGAGCATCAGTCCTTATTCCGATGGCGTCGGCGCGACCGCGGGCCAGTTCCGTGTCGATGAATCCGGCGCGGCGACGTACTCGATTGCGCTGCTTGCCGCGCCCGGTCGTGCCGGCGTGCAGCCGCAGATGAGTTTGAACTACAGCTCGCAGGGCGGAACCGGCCCGATGGGCAAAGGCTGGTCGATTGGCGGTCTCTCGGGTATCAGCCGTTGTCGAGAGGCATTCGAACTGGGGGACGCGTCGGCGACCACGATCGTGGATGGCGAGGAAATTTCTGCCGGCAGCCGCCCGGTGGACTTCAGCATCAATGACCGCTTCTGTCTGGATGGGCAGCGCCTCGTGCTGATCAGTGGTGCCTACGGCGTGCACGGCTCCGAGTACCGCACTGAAATGGATCAATTTGCGCGCATCCGACTGTTCGACGTCGATGCAATTCCGGGCCCCAATTATTTTGTCGTGCAGCGCAAGGACGGCTCGACCGCATGGTACGGCGACCGCATCAGCTTCACGGGCTTGGCATTCGGCGTCGGTGCGACTGAGTCCCTGCGGCCCGAAGCCTATCTCGATCGCAACCACAACATTGGATCAGGCGCACTGATCGTACCGCCGCCAGGCACCGAGCCCGCAATCAGTTGGGCGATGACGCGCACGATGGATTCGAGCGGTAACTACATCGATTATCGGTACAGCAAGAACGCCGCAATCGGCGAGCAATTGCTCAGTGAAGTGCAATTCACCGGCAGGACGAAGCTGGTCACGCAAGTCACGCCTGACCAGCAGACGTTTGCCTCGATTCGTTTTGACTATTCTGTTCTGCCCGACAATGAGCAGAGCGCGTCCTACCAGAGCGGTATGTTGTCGCAACTGACGCGCCGTCTGAACAAAGTGGTGTCGTTGTCAGGCGCGCAGGTTTTGCGTACCTACAATCTGACGTACACCCCGATCGTGATCGGCTTGGGTATTTCAGGTTTGACCGAGCTCAGTGAATGTGCGCCGGTTGACCCCATTCAACCCAACGGCGCGCAGGTCTGTTACCCAGCCACCCGGTTCACGTGGTCGCAGGCACAGGTTGAAATGCCCAAGAGTCACATTCGCGACGCTTACAATTTCCAGTACCACAAAAGCTCCAAGCTGGGCGATATCAATGGCGATGGTCGCATGGACCTGGTAATCATTGAGGAAAACGAACCGCGGGAGCTGGGTGGACGCCTTTGCCTTGCAGGAGGCAACAGCAAGCGAGTCGTACGCGTTTTCTACTCGAAGTCGGTCACTGCACCAGAGGACCATCCTTCCGCGCGGACCTTGGATTTCCGGCACAGCGCCGTCGCGGAAGCATGCATCGACGTACCGTTAAACGGACCCGACGGAGAGCCGAACGACAACTCCAACTGGATGCTGTTCGACTTCAACGGCGATGGTCGCGATGACCTGATGGTCGCCGATCGAAGCGACGATGCGGTCGACGGATCGGATTGGGGAAGCAACGGTCGTTGGGATCGTTGGCATATTTATCCGGCTGGCGAGGTGGAAGTCCCTGAGGGAACCGTACCCCCTGCATTTGACACGTCTACGGATCTGCTGCCGGCATGCACTGCAATGGGCGATGGCGAGCATTGCGTGCCTGTGTCCCCACTGGGCCCGTTGGCCCAACTTGCCGATGTCAACGGTGATGGCCTGCCCGATGTGCTTTACGGAAGATACAACTACGCCCAAGCGCTGGACGGGTTTCGCGTGCGGCTGCTCCAGCGCGTCGCCAATCCGGTTGCAGGCGCGCCAAGCTTGCGCTATTCCTCAGACATACCGGTAACAATTGAGTGGAAGGGTCCTGCGCAGCCGTGGTCAAGAGAAGAGTTTCCCTGCGATCGACCGGAGGGAACTAATCTGTCGGTCGCGAACGGAAGTTCCGCAGATCCCGGCTTGCACTTCTCACATTGCAGCATTGGTGTTGGCGATCCCAGTTTCCGGCGTGGACGCGGTCCGACCGTCGCGGAGTTCAACGGTGATGGCAGTGCCGATCTGCTGACAGTGGTCAGTCACGTGACTCTGCAAATGGAAGTCACAGCGACACTGCCGCATGAGTGTGATGATCCCGATCGTTCAACTGAAACCGGGCTGGCTCTGGCTGCGGGCGAGACCTACCTGCACCATGGCGCCGCCGACGAGGCGCCATGGCGAGCGCACAGCCAGCGTGTGTTGTCACGGACGCCGACACAGGCGCTCTGCCACACCGCCACTCATTACACACAGTTTCAATATCAACTGGTTGTGGATCGGATTGCGCCGGTCGGCGATGCGACCTACCCCAACGGCGCGGTGGTCTACAAGGAGTACGGACGCAACCAGACGGGTTACGCCCACGTCAACAAATACGGGCAGGAACCCGGTGCCTCTGACCTATTCCTCAACGAAGCGCACATGGCCGACTTCAATGGCGACGGACTGACCGACTTGTTGTTCAGTGATCATCGTGCTTCTGCCCCCGATCCCAACAGCACCGTCGTCCAGTACCTCAATCTCGGTACGCGCATGCAAAGTGACAGCGAAGCCGAGCAGCGCGAGGGAGATGATCTGATCGAACGCAAGCTCATCTACGTCTTTGACGTGAATGGCGACGGGCGCGACGACCTGGTTCTTCCTGGTGGCACCAATGCGCCGGATGTGTCTTGCCGAGGTTTTTTCGTAGAGCGCAGAACGGAAAAGGACGGAAGACTGCCCGTAGCCGACAATGGTTGTGCCGCGCTTGGCAAGATTCCCACCGGCGAAATAAATAACTGGGCCCGATTCTTCAGCGATTTTGACGGCGACGGCACCACTGACCATGCCGCTTGGCAAATTTTTTCGAGCAACGGCGGCGGCGGCGGCCAAGCCGGTGGCCGCTTCAACAATCTCATCACTGCCTCTTCTCAAGACTGCGGCCGCGGCAGCATTTGCGCCAACGGCGGCGGCAGCCGTCACCGTGCGAAACACGTGATCCGCTCGATCACCAATGGCTATGGCACCAAAACCCATATCCAGTATGACCCGCTAACCAACGGGGCGGTGTATCGCCGCGCGCAAAACTCGCGCAGCCTGGTCAACACCGGCCGCGGCACCGCGGTGCAGGATCTCGGCGGCGCGATCTATGTCGTCTCCAAAGTCGAAAGCGATGCGCCGACAGCCGATGATCCCAACGCCACGTCCAAGCTCTACTACCAATACGCCGACGCACGAATCCAGGGCGGTGGTCGCGGCAATCTCGGATTCGCAGAGATTCGCACGATCGATCCGAATTTCAGTGACCAGCATGTGGTCAGCATTTCCAAATACAGCCAGGCGTACCCGTTCACCGGCATGCCCAAGGAAACGCGCAAAGTGGGCGTTGCCGGCGCCTATACCGCGCCCGCTTGCGTTGAACAGAGCCTCGAAGCCGGCGCAGATTGCTTCAGTTCATTGGGCCAGCCCTCGCTCTATTTCTTCGAGCCCTTGGGAAAGCTGCTCAGCTACGCACGCAATCTTTACGCCGCCAACGACACCTATCCGGGCGTGGTACATCCGTACATCGCGGCCAGCTTCGAGGTTACCGGCAATCCCGAAGCGGACAGCGCCGGAATCCAGACCTTGACCACGGCCATCAACTATTTCGAGTTCGACGGCTACGGCAATGCGACCTCGACAGACTCCTATGTGGCCAAGGGCCGCAGCTATGCCAATCTAACGGCGCTGCGCGATGCTGCCGATAGCGTTTACAACGAGGCTTCCGGTCTTCGCGGTGCTCCCTGCGCCACCGGCTGCGTCAAGCACACGCGCACCGAGGAACTAACCTACGCCGACGACACGGTCAACTGGCGCATTGGCCGCCTCACCGCTTCTACCGTGCGGCATACTCGCTACAGCGCAGCCGGTGCGGCCCTGCCCACCAAGACACGCCGCACGGCGTTTACCTATTACATGGACGGCGCCAGGACCGGCCTGTTGAAAACGCAGACCTTGCAACCGGGGCGGGGTGGTTCGGAGGAAATGCGCAGCATCAATTTTTACGATGACTACGGCAATTCCATTGGCTCAATGCAATGCAGCTCCGATGTTGTGGCAAATGACTGCGACGATCCCAGCGATTTTGGCAAGGTGCTGCAAAGGACCAAGGGTGCCAATGATGCGCCGCTCTATCGCGTGCATCGCTACAGCCGCAGCACGATGTCCGTAGGAATAAATTCCATCGATGGTCGTTACGCGGTGGGTGGCTTCGCTCCATTTTTCAATGACAGTGCTTCGTCGGCAAACCAAGTGTTGGAGCTAAGCACGGGTCAAGTCCTTGCCAGCGACCGCGATGCGCTCGGCAACGTCAAATACGCTACCGACGCCCACGGCGTCTGGGCCTCGGCCACTTTCGGGCCGATGGGGCGTGGGCAGACCAGTGCAACGCAGAGCGGCGGCAAGTCCGCGAGCGAATTCCACTGGTGTGCGCCCATGCCCAACAACAATGGTCCAGTCGCTGCCTGTCCGAGCGGCGCAGTGTTCCGTCAGACCAGTTACACGCTGGGTGGGGCGCGCAGCATCACGTTCTTCGACAAACTCGGCCGTGCGTATTTCGCGGTAACCGAGGGCTTCAATGCTGATGTCGTGGGCAGCGCCAGCAACAGCCACTGGTCCGGCGCCTGCACCGGTTACGACACGCGTGGCCGCGTAGTACGCGCTACCAACCCATTCTACGTCAATGTCAATGGCGCGACCTCTCCACCGACCCTGCTGGAAAACACCAGTTGCGTGGCGGGTGCGCATGCGGAAACCCGCACTACTTACGATTACCTCGATCGCGTCACCGAAATCTTGATGCCCGAGCACACCACGAGCGAGCCGGCGAGCACCCACAATGTGTTCGCTGGCCTGCTGACAACGACGCGTGTTTCGGTATATCGAGATGGCGATAGCAATGGCAGTGAAGAGGCCGTCGAACTGATCAAGGAAGAATGGACTGACGCCAGCGGCATGAAGGTCAGTGTCAGGGCTCAGGATACGCTGATCACCAACTACGCCTACGACAGCGTCGATCAGCTCACTGCGCTTACCCGGCAGGCCAGCGCCGGCAGCAACGTCATCACCTCCACCATGGTGTACGACGACCTGGGGCGTAAGACTGAGCAATCCGATCCCGACGCCGGCATCGTGCGCTACGCCTACAACGCAGCCGGTGAGATGATCTGTTCCGAGGACGCGCGCGGCATAGCCACGGTCACGGATTACGATGCATTGGGCCGCGCCTGGCGCGTCAGCAGCGGCCGACCGGCGGGCAGCTGCGCGTTGCCAGCGCCCGCAGCGCAGACGGTAAGCGCTACAGACGTGCCAACCGTCGGCACGGGCGCATCGCGCAGCATCGACCTCACCCTTTTCGACACCATCCAACGTGGCCTCGTCACCAAGGTAACGCGCGTGCAAACCACTGGGGACAGCGGTGCAGGCTACGGCAGCGTCGATACCTATGTGCAGGCCTTCGTCTATGACGACCCTCTGGCACGACTGACCAGCACGGTCACCACCATCAGCCCCGTTGCCGGCGGCACCGCAGAACCGCCCTTCGTGCAATCGCTGACCTACGATGGCCTGGGTCGCGTAGCCACCACCACCGATGCCACCGGTGGCCGTGTCGAAAATATGTACTCGTCACGTGGCTTCCTGCGTCGCGTGCGTGATGCCGCAGCACCGGCTACCGTCTATTGGGAATTGCTGGCCAGCAATGAACGCGGCCAAGCCACGCGCGAGCGCCGGCATGGCGATGCCCGGATCAGCACGCGCCGTGACTACGATGCACTGACCGGCAGGCTGCAAGCCATCCTCAGCGGCTTCGACAACGGCAGCACGTTCGTCAATCCCGTGCAGAACCTCAGTTACCAGTACGACATGCTCGGCAATCTGCGCTCGCGTACCGATCTAAGTCTCAATTTGAGGGAGCGTTTTGTCTACGACAAGCTCGATCGTTTGGTCACTGGCTATGCCACTGGCATCAACGGCAATGCAGCAGCGTTCAATACCGCCGACCTCAGCTACGACCGCATCGGCAATATCTGCGCCAAGGATGGTTTGGGTTACACCTACGCGGGCGCTGCGGGATGCGGTTTGGACTTGCTCTTGGGTGCCGCGCAAAACCTTGCCGGCCGCAGCCCGCATGCCGCAACGCGTCGTGCGCTCGCCAGCGGTCAGTTCGTCGAATACGGCTATGACCTGGCTGGCAACCAGATTCTCGCCGATGACCCGAATGGCGTGGTCAAAGACCGCCGCATCCGCTTCAACGCCGATGGCCTTGCCGATCGCATTGCGGTGGGTGATAGCAGCGCGCCAAGTTCGGTCTCCAGTTTCCGCTACGGCGCAGGCGGGCGCTATCTGCGCATCGACAAAGTCGGCAGCGTCGAAACTGTCACGCGCTATGTCGGCGGTGTCGAGTGGATCACCAAGACCAATGCCGTTGAGGAGCGCAAGCGCTATATCGGTGGTTTCCTGATTCTCACTGAAACCGGCGCACCCAGCGTCTTGAGCAAAACCTATCGCTATATCCTCGGCGATCATCTGGGCTCGCTGGATACGCTCGTTGATCAGTACGGCGATGTCATCGAAAAGCTGAGCTTCGACCCGCACGGCAACCGCCGCGCCGCCAGCAGCAATGGCGTCTGGAACAACCTGCTCGGCAGCTACACAGCCAGCAACACCACGCACGGCTTCACCGGCCACGAACACGTGGATCTTTCCAACATCATCCACATGAACAAGCGCACGAAAGCCATGCGTCCATCGCGCGGCGGGCGCAGGATGGTGACGCCCTTGTCGAGCAGCGACTGGCATA
>JANMSL010000757.1:0-4119 GCA_031389245.1 Lysobacterales bacterium
AGCCGCGCTGGATGCGCGGCGCGCAGCGGTCGCCCTTGCCGCGGGGTTGAGTTCAACATGCACCACCGCCGACAGTCGGTAGCTGTTCGGAGTGGCAGCACGCATTGGCGAGAAAAAGGGTCGACTCCATGGCACCTGCGCCGCACTGGGCATAGGATGCAGATACCTCCATGGAACGCCAGCGCATCATGACTGCACCGCGTCTCGCCGCCTTGCCCGTGTTCTATTCACCGTCGATGGTGGCCGACGCACATTCGTTCTCGCCCAGCGCGGCCAAGCCCGCTCGAGTGATGAACAGCTGGATGAGGCTTGGCATTGCACTGCATGTCAGCGCACCAGCACCGGTAAGTCGCGCGCAGTTGCAGCGAGCGCATGACGCAGATTACGTCGATGGAGTGCTGTCGCTGCGTATTGAAAATGGATTTGGCAACCGCAATGCCGACGTAGCAGCGACGCTACCATACACTTCGGGTGCGATGCTGCAAGCGGCGCGCTGCGCGATCGAGAATCGCCGCGTGGCGATTGCACCGGTGTCCGGATTTCATCATGCGTTGTATAACGACGGTGGCGGCTACTGCACGTTCAATGGACTGATGGTGACGGCTCTGGCCTTGCGTGATGCGGGTCTGGCCGGTCGCGTCGGCATTCTCGACTGCGATCATCACTATGGCAATGGCACCGAGGACATCATCCGGCGCCTGGATCTGGCGGCATGGGTTCAACACGACAGCGTCGGTGCATGCGAGTTCGATGCCGAGCATGCCGAACCGTTCCTGCAATCGTTGGGACGTCGCGTCGGGGCCTTCGCCGGCTGCGATCTGCTGCTCTATCAGGCCGGCGCCGATCCGCATATCGATGATCCGCTCGGTGGTTGGTTGAGCAACGCCCAACTGATCCGTCGCGATCGCATTGTGTTTGAGTCAGCGGCCATCATCGGATTGCCGATTGCATGGAATCTCGCTGGTGGCTATCAGGAACCGTTGCGTCGGGTGTTGGACATTCACGACCATACCCTGCGCGAGTGCTGGCGCGTGCATGGGCGCCACTCCTGATCAGCACAAAGGTGGGCGGGCCGCGACCGACTCGTGGTAGTCGCAGTCCCTGCAACGTCAAAGTGGATGATGCGCATGACCGGCAACCGGCCGGTCTTTGCGGAGCGACATCATGGCCACACGCAGTGAAGACAGTTTTGCCGACGTCGATACGTTACGTTTCCGCCTCACCTCGAGCAAGGTCATAGCGCGCACCGAAGTACTTATTGCGGTCACTGTGATCGCTTTGGTCGGATCGCAGGACGCCGACAAGCAGGGGCTGGACACGCGCGTCGGGTTGGCATTGCAGCGCTTCGTGGCGGCAGAATGGACGATTCGATCGATCAAGCGCGAGCGTGATGATTCCGGCTTCGAACGGGTCACCCTGTTCGCCTGCGCGCGCGTGAAGGAACGCGAGAACTACAACCTCACCGGTCGCGCGCGTTCGGCCAGCGAGGAAGGCCTGTCCATCCAGGATCCCAACGTCGACTACAGCCTGGGCGGCAAGGTGTTGAACGAATCGACAATGCTGCTGCAAACCCATATTGTCGAACAGGCCAAGGCACGGATCGCAGCGTTCAATGCGTCAAGCGGGCGCGAGTGGCGTATTGGCGATATTCAATTCGGCGAACGGGAAACCTGGGGTCACGATCACACCGCGAAAGGTGCGCGCCGCGAAAACAGTGAGCAGGCCGCAGAGGGCGCAGACCTGATGATCACCAGTGAGCGGTTGTTCCTGGTGGCGCAGGTGACGTTGAAGTCCCGAGCTGGTTGACGGCGCAGCGCGCCGAACCGCGCTTTGAAGTTGGGGGCGCGTGGAAGTGCCATCCCGGCGCTCACCGTCGCTGATCGCCCGACTGTCTCGTTAGCCGGCCGCTCCTGCGTAGAGCGACGCTTCCACGATTCCTGTCTGCGCGCCAATCGTTTATCGCCCTGTCTTTAGACAGGTTGGATTGTCGGGCGCGATCGCTAACGTGGTCGCGTGTGTACACGGCGTCAACCGACAGTGAACGGCGCGCCGTGCCGCACCACATTCCCTCATCCGGAGCACGTCATGCGTATTTCCCATTCCCCCGGCGCGCCTGCCGGGCAGAAGTTGCTTGTGCCTGTGTTGGCCTTGGCTTTGGCTGTGAGCGCTTGCAGTGGCGACAGCAACTACTCACCGAACACCCCGCCAACGCCCGCCCGCAAAACTTTTGCGACCTTTGTCGACCGCACCGCGGGCTTGGGCGTACTCAGTGTCGGGACCGCCTCGATTACCAACGCTGAAGGCGTGTTCGAGTTCACCGTGGGTCAGCCCACGACATTTTTTATCGGCAGTGTGGATCGGCGTCTGGAGATCGGCAATGCTTCGCTGCCGCAGGATGCGACCGCGGCCACCTTGGTTACACCGCGGCAGTTTCAAGCGAGTGGCGCAGTCGCGTCGGAGAACATCACCGTCAATACCCTGCGCCTGCTGCAGACGCTGGACGCGGATCGCGACTTTCGCAATGGCGTGAACCTTGATGATGCGATGCGCGCGCAGATTGCTAGCGCAATCAGTGCGACCGTGGCGCCGGATTTTTCCACTGCCCCCGCTCAGTTCGCTACTTTGGCGCCGATTGCGGCGGTGTTGAACGCGGTGAACCGGCCGCTGCTGGCGCCTGAAGTGGCATTGGCCAATTTCTCGTTGAATTTCCGACAGTCGCAATCATCAAGCCTGGCGATGACCTCGGATGATCGACGTCTCGTGGTGGTCAATCGACAGAAGGCTTCGGTCTCGCTGATCGAAGTGCGTGATGCCGCAGGCGCCGATACGCAGACTTTGCTCGGAGAAGTGACAGTCGGTCGTGAACCACGCTTTGTTGCGATTTCACCGGACAACCGGCGCGCCTATGTCACCAGCGCGATTGACGGAACGCTCAGTACCATCGATATCAGCGGCGCGCAGCCGGCGCTGTTGGGTAATCCAGTGTCGGTGGGTATCGAGCCGCGCGGAATCGCGCTGTCGCCGAGCGGGCGCTATGCGGTAATCGCCAACAGTACTCTCGCTTCGGTGGGCGTGGTCGATTTGACGACCGGGCAAGTGGTGCGCCGCGTGGCGACCGGCGGCAATCCACATGCAGTGAGTATCAGCAATGATGGTGATGCCGACGACAACGATGAAGCGGTCTACGTCACGCGGCTGTTTTCCGAAGTGATCGATGCGGCGCGGCCGGATGGATTTGATGACGCCAAGCAGGGCGTCGTCGATAGCTTCGTCCTCGGCGATGCGCTAGGCGGTCAGCCAACAACGCGACAGTTGCTGCTCAAGCCGCTGTTGTCAGGGTTTGCTGCAGACCGACGAAATTTCTGTCTGGCCACGCGCCAGGCGCAGCAGGGCAGTGGCACGGTGCGCTACTTCAACAGCGGTGCTGATGGCAGCGGCAATGGCGCTGGCGCGTTGGCACGCACGACGTTTTGTCCGGACAACAATTCAGTCGATATCAGCGCCGATGGTCCGATCGGCAGGGTTGCGCAAAAGGTTTATCCGAACATGCTCAACGCGTTGTTGCTGCGCGGCACGCTGCTCTATGTGCCCAACATTGGCGCCAGCCCGGAGCCACCGGTGCGCTTCAACGTCAATGTGCATGGGCTGGTGGGTGTGCTCGATCGGTTTGTCGGCAACGAGCCATTCACGCTCAACCTCAACGCACAGATCAAGGATGAAGTGCAGCCGCCGGAAGGCAGCGAATCTCTGGCGCGCTTGTTCATGAATGATCTGGTCGCCGGCACCGCCGATCTTCGCGGCGAGAAATTCCTGTTCGTCAGTCGCGGCGGCAATTTCGTCATGCGCGCCAGCCGCGATACGTTGGGCAAGCTTTCCATCGGCGCGCCCGCCGCAGTGCGATTGCAGACCGGCAATCTGCCAACGGGTGTGGTGATGAGCACTGATGGCAAGCGCGCGTACACCAATAATGAGCTGAGCACGTCGGTCAGCGCGCTGGATCTGCAGAGCAACCGCACTCTGGCGTTGGATATCAACTCCAGCACACCGCCCGCATTGGGCACGCCGGAACACACGCGATTGCTCGGCAAACTGACCTTCTTCACCGCGCTCGGGCTGATC
>JANMSL010000815.1:0-25838 GCA_031389245.1 Lysobacterales bacterium
GCACATTTCTTTTCGCTACCCAGGCAGTTGCCCGATATCGGCGACGCGGGTGAACATCCCGCGCAGCACATTGAGCATGTTCAATCGATTCTGGCGCTTGGCGGGATCGTCAGACATGACCATGACACCCTCGAAGAACGCATCCACCGGCGCGCGCAACGCAGCGAGCCGGGTCAACAACGCGACATACTCGCGACGCTCGGCCAATGGGCTGATTTGGACATACGCGGCATCCAGCGCGTGTTTGAGTTCAAACTCGGCACCGGCATCGAGCGCGGCATTGTCGACGTCGCGTCCGAGTGACATGCCCTTTTCCCCGGCCTGGCGCAGGATATTGCCGATGCGCTTGTTGGCTGCGGCCAGACTGGCTGCCTCCGGCAACTGGCTGAACGCAACTACCGCACGCAGTCGCCGGTCAAAGTCGAGCAGGCTCTCCGGCCTGAGCACGGCCACAGCATCGAACATCTCGCCGCGAATGCCCTGATCAGCGTAGTAGCCGCGCAGTCGCTCGAGAACAAACTGATACAGCTCGGCGGCCAGCGAGCGCGAATCGACTGCGTCAGCTGCCTTTGACTTGGTTTCGGTTTGAATACGCTCGGCATCGATGCGGGCTCGATCCAGCGCGTCGCGAATCAAAGCGTCGAGATCAAGCTCCAGTTCGCCCTCGATCAACGTACGCGCCAAACCCAGAGCATTGCGGCGCAGTGAGAACGGATCCTTGTTGCCGGTCGGCTTCTGGCCAATCGCGAACATGCCGGCCAACGTGTCGAGTTTTTCGGCAATCGCCAACGCCTGCCCGACGCGACCCTTGGCAATCGCGTCGCCGGCAAAGCGCGGCGCATAGAACTCATCCAGCGCATTGGCCACTTCCGCTGGCTCGCCCTGTGCCAATGCATAGGTCCGGCCCATGATGCCCTGAAGTTCTGGAAACTCGCCGACCATGCGTGTCATCAGATCGCACTTGGACAGTTTCACTGCACGCTCGACCAGAGGAATCTCAATGGTGGCGCCATCATCCTGCATGCGCCGCGCCACCACTTGCGCCAGCAGACTGACGCGGCCGACCTTGTCCCATACCGAACCAAGCTTGGCCTGATAGGTCACCTTTTCCAGTGCCGACTGCTGCGAAATCAACGCGGTCTTCAGGTCCTCATCGAAGAAAAACTTCGCATCTGCAAAGCGCGGTCGGATCACGCGCTCGTAGCCTTTGCGGATTTCGCCCGGATCCTTGGAATCGATATTCGCGATGCCGATGAAATGCTCGGTCAATTTGTCGTTTGCATCGAACACCGGAAAGAATTTCTGGTTCGACTCCATCGTGGTGATCAGCGCTTCCTGCGGTACCTGCAGGAAAGCGCGCTCGAACGTGCAGGCGATGCCCACCGGCCATTCGACCAGATTGCGCACTTCGGCCAGCAACTCTGCACGCAGGCGTGCCTTGCCGCCGAGCGCACTGCCGACGCGCTCGACCTCGACGCGAATCCGCGTCAGCCGTTCCTCGGGATCGACCAGCACGTGCGCGGCACGCAGTGCATCGATGTAAGACTCGGGATTGGCAATCCACACGGGCTGCGGATGGTGGAAACGATGGCCGCGGCTCATGCGATCCGATTGCAGGCCGAGCACTTCGCCGCTCACCACTTCTTCGCCGAGCAGGATTACCAGCCAGTGCGCCGGGCGCACGAACTGGAAATCCAGATCGCTCCAGCGCATCGGCTTGGGAATCGGTAGCGCTTTGAGCGCTTCGTCGATAACGGCCGGCAGCAGGGTGGCGGTGGCGGCGCCCGGTTTGACCGAGCGATACACGAACCAGGCACCCTTGTCGGTCTCCAGCTTGTCCAGTTGCTCGACGCTGCAGCCGTTGGATGCAGCGAAACCCTGCAGCGCCTTGCTCGGTTGACCGTCCGCACCAAAAGCGGCGTTGAGCGCCGGCCCGCGCCGTTCCAAGGTTTGCTCCGGCTGTTCGGTTTGCACCGCGTCGATGCGCACGGCGAGCCGGCGCGGCGACCACAACGGATGCGCACTGGCGGCATCAAACGCGACAGCGCGCTTCTTCAAACCCTCGACCACGCCAGCACAAAACGCCGCAGCCAATTCGTCCAGCGCTTTGGGCGGCAGCTCTTCGGTGCCCAGTTCGATCAACAGGTTTTTGCTGTCCATCATCATTATCTTCCATTTGTTGCGCGAAGCCAGGGCGGGTACAACCGACGGTTGGCTGATGTTCGAAGTGCTTGACCGGCTCCGCAATTGCCAGTCATCCGCCCTACTTCTTGAGACCGGGAAAGCCGAGTTTCTCGCGCTGCGCGTAATAGCATTCGGCCACCGCCTTGGACAGCGTGCGCACGCGCAGGATGAAGCGTTGTCGTTCGGTCACGCTGATCGCGCGGCGTGCATCCAGCAGATTGAAACTGTGGCTGGCCTTGCACACCTGTTCGTAGGCCGGCAGCGGCAGGCCCAGGCTAACCAGCTTCAGCGCCTGAGCCTCGCAGCTATCGAACCAACCGAACAGCACCACCGTATCGGCGTGCTCAAAGTTGTACGTGCTCTGCTCGACTTCGTTCTGGTGATAGACGTCACCGTAGGTCACCACGCCTTGCGGGCCGCGCGTCCAGACCAGGTCGTAGACGTTGTCGACGTTTTGCAGGTACATCGCCAGGCGCTCAAGTCCATAGGTGATCTCGCCGGTCACCGGCTTGCAGTCCAGGCCGCCGGCCTGCTGGAAGTAAGTGAACTGGGTGACTTCCATGCCATTGAGCCAGACCTCCCAGCCCAGACCCCAGGCCCCCAGGGTCGGCGACTCCCAGTTGTCCTCGACGAAACGCAGATCATGCGTCAGCGGATCGAGTCCCAGCGCCTTCAGTGAATCGATGTACAGGTCGAGGATATCCAACGGATTCGGTTTGAGCACCACTTGGTACTGGTAATAGTGCTGCAGGCGATTCGGGTTTTGGCCATAGCGGCCATCGGTCGGTCGCCGCGACGGCTGTACATAGGCGGCGCGCCATGGTTCTGGTCCGAGCGCGCGCAGAAACGTTGCCGGGTGAAAGGTGCCGGCGCCAACCTCGATATCAAACGGCTGGATCAGCACGCAGCCAGCTTCTGCCCAATAGTGATTGAGCGTCTGGATCAGTTGCTGAAAGGTCGGGGCGGTCATAGGTCAGTAGTATGGGCAGTAAAGCGGCGTAGTATAGCGGGGCGGATTGCGCTCACGTTCCCGCGTTGGCTCAAGCACCTTTGAATCACTCGCTCGCAGCCATGGCCTGAATCGCGATCGCAACATGTTGCAAGACACAAACAGGTCGGTAGACACGAGCAGCGCGCCGCGCATCACGGTGCAGTGCTCGACGGTCGGGGTAACATGCCGACGCAGAGCGAGGGCGCAACGCGGAGGATCAGGGTTGCGGTGACCGGTCGGTGCGAAGCGTGGGTGCTGAAGTCGTGTTGGTACTGAGGAAGGAATTGCGATGAAGGCTTCGTCCAAAGTGGTGCCGATCAACGAACGCGATCAGGGCAGCGAACGTGCCGACTTCACTTCGCACGGATTTTCCACGGGCAAGCGCCTTGAGCTGGACGAAGTACTGGCACAGCTGCTCGCCGATGGTTTGATCACCGACGACGAAGCCAAGCGCACCAAAGTCGCCAAGACCACCGCGCGCAATGACGTGCATCCGCTGGTGCTGATCGCCAATGCCAAATACAGCGATCGTCGCGATCCGAGCAAGCCGCTGAGCCTGGAGTCGCTGACCGAATGGTTGGCCGGGCGCGCCGGTCTTGAGTACATGAAAATCGATCCGACCAAGATTGAAGTGGTCAAGGTCGGCCAGATTGTCGCGCCCAACTACGCCGCGCGCTATCGCATTCTGCCCGTGGCGATCACCGAGGCGAGCGTTACCTTTGCCACCAGCGAACCGTTTGATAACCGCTGGGAGCACGATCTGGGCCAGATGCTGCGCCGTGAAATCAAGCGTGTGGTGGCCAATCCGCTCGACGTCAATCGCTATCTGATGGAGTTTTACGGCGTTACCCGCAGCGTGCGCCGCGCCAAAGACCACAAGGAAGGCGACAGCAACAAAGTGCTGCCCAACTTCGAGCAACTCATCGAGCTGGGCAATTCAGCCGATCTGGGTGCCGAAGACAGCCACGTCGTGCGCATCGTCGACTGGCTGCTGCAATACGCCTATGAGCAACGCGCCAGTGATATCCATATGGAACCACGCCGCGAAACCAGCCCGATCCGTTTTCGCATCGATGGCGTGTTGCACAAGGTATTCGAGCTACCGACACCGGTGATGATCGCCGTGGTCAGTCGCGTGAAGATTCTTGGTCGCCTGGACATCGCCGAACGCCGCCGTCCACAGGATGGCCGCATCAAGACGCGATCGCCAGGTGGCCGCGAAGTGGAAATGCGCCTGTCGACCATGCCCACTGCCTTCGGCGAAAAAGTGGTATTGCGCATTTTCGATCCGGATGTGGTGATCAAGACCTTTGCCGAAATCGGATTCTCCACCAAGGACGAGAAAGTCTGGAAGGGAATGATCGAGCAGCCGCATGGCATCGTGCTGGTCACCGGCCCTACCGGTTCCGGTAAAACCACCACGTTGTATGCCACGCTAAAATACCTGGCGAAACCCGATCTGAACGTCTGCACGGTTGAGGACCCGATCGAAATGATCGCGCCCGAACTCAATCAAATGCAGGTGCAGACCAATATCGACCTGACCTTTGCCGCTGGTGTGCGCACTCTGCTGCGACAAGATCCCGACATCATCATGGTCGGCGAAATCCGTGACCTGCCGACCGCGGAAATGGCAGTACAGGCTTCGCTCACCGGGCATCTGGTGCTGTCCACCTTGCATACCAATGACGCCCCCTCGGCGGTGACGCGTCTGCTGGATCTGGGCGTGCCGCATTACCTGATCCAGAGCACGCTCAACGGCATCATCGCGCAGCGCCTGGTGCGCCGCCTGTGCCCGCATTGTCGGACGGTGGGCGAAATCAGCGATGAAGAATGGTTGAGCCTGGTGCACAACCTGGGCCTGAAGAAGCCGGCACGCGTCGCCCTGCCCAAGGGTTGCAACGAATGTCGCCACACCGGGTATCTTGGCCGCAGCGCGATCTACGAACTGATGCCGATCACCTCGGCGCTGCGCAAAGGCATCGCCGCCAACCTCGACCTGCCCGCGTTCCAGCAGCTCGCGTTGAAGGACGGCATGCGTCCATTGCGCTACGCGGCAGCCGAGATTGTCGCCCGCGGCATCACCAACGTGCGTGAAGTGATTGAGGTGTTGCCGCCGCCGGAGTAACGCTGGTGGCGTGGGAGCAACCCAGCATTTTCGGATCGACGTTGCGATTGCTGCCAATGGCCGCGTTGCTGTCCACTTCTCCTTCCTGACGCGAGCGCGCAACCCTTGTTCTCCATCCAGCCTTGCGCACTGCCAGAGGGCGCACTACTCGCTATCCACCAGCGCAACGGTTCCTATACCGATTGCTATACGACTGAAATTGCCGGCCCGGTCGCACACGCCCAGTACGTAACCGCGTTCTACACCACCCCTGTGTTCAAACTGGAACGCTGGATCCTGCGCTGGGCAGCTTCGAAACCCTCGACCGATTTGCAGGCGCGGCAATTGGCCACGGGTGTCGTCAATTCGTTTTCCGCATGGCACGTGGAGCGCCGCTGTGACGATCAGCTTCTGCTGTGTGATTTCCAGGGTCGCACAAGGTCCTGGTTTATGGTTGCGCACAGCGCTACCGGTGATGATCCACGCACGCGCCTGTATTTTGGTTCGGCCGTGGTCGCGGACAAAGATGTGCCATCCGGCAAGTACGCGTTAGGGTGGGTTTTTCGATTGATGCTCGGATTTCACAGGGTCTACTCGGTTGTGTTGTTGCGGGCAGCGAAGGCGCGACTCGACGCACAGCTCCGCTAGGACCGCGCGGGCAAGGTCCAGATCGGGCTTGCCTCTAATGGCCACAGAGCGCAACCACTGCCTACACAGCGGATCTCCACTCGATACCTAATTCTCAAGAACGGGCCGACCAAAACGCCGCTGGAAGCCGCAACCGCCACAACACCTGCACACACCACAATCTGGTGACTTCCAGCACGTCACAGTGGTGACTACCGGCAGCTCCAAACATTGTGCACCGCGCGCATGCTGGGGACGTTCTCTGCGAGGTTGCCGCCATGCTCACCAGTTATTCGATTTACAAGCTTCTGCACCTGGTCGCGGTTGTGCTGTTTATGGGCAACGCCACGCTAGGTCTGTTCTGGGTTGCGCACGCGGAGCGTACGCGTGACACACGATTGATCGCGCACGCGATGGACGGAATCATTCGCGCCGATCGCTGGTTCACCTGGCCGGGTGTGGTTCTGATTTTAGCCGCGGGTGTCGCGGCCGCGATGTCCGGTGGTCTGTCTTTGCTTCGGACCGACTGGATTGCGCTGTCGATCGCGTTGTTCACTGTTTCCGGGCTGGTGTTCGGAATCTGGCTGGTGCCGTTGCAGCGCAAGATCGCGCTGTTTGCCAGCGGCGCGTCACCGCCACCAGAACAGCTGGCGGCGATGATGCGACGTTGGCACGTGCTGGGCTGGCTGAGTCTTGTTCCGCTGTGGTTGGCGATGGCGGCGATGGTGTTGAAATTGCCGCGTTAGCTCAGTGGCCGCGCTGCATCGGGAAACAGTTCGGATGGTCCGATACGGTCCGGCTCGCCTCGCTCACCACATCCTGCGCGCCAGTTGATCAGGCCTCCGGAGAACCGGTGTCACTCGCTCCACGAGCCTGTTCGACTCGCGCCGCTTTGGCCAGCGCTACATAGCGTGCACGAAATGCGTCGAGGTCCTCCTGTTCGAGCTCCTCGAGATCGAGCAAAGCGTTGTGCGCCCCCTTGGTCGCCCGGATCAGCTCGTCCAGTTTCACTTGGATGGCCTCGGTGTCCCGGTTTTGTGTGTTCTGAATCAGGAACACCATCAAAAAGGTGATGATCGTGGTTCCGGTATTGATCACCAGTTGCCAGGTGTCACTGAAGCCAAAAATTGGCCCGGTGACGATCCAAACCGCAATAACGCCAACGGCCATGGCAAATACTTTCGGGCGACCGCAGAAGTGCGACGCCGCCTTGGCAAATCGCGAGTACCAACCGGGTGTTCGCATTGCAGTCCTCGTCTGGTCGGCTCGTGACAACTTTGCCATCGCGCCAAGCATAACGCTTTGACAATGCCTGCCCCGTTCAACCAAGACGCTCGGTGTCCGGCGGGCAGAGCGCGGTCAACACGAATCACCATCGTGCAAGGTTCAACAGCCGCCCAAACGTTTACCTGACCACCGTTGCGAAATTTGCGTCGCGCCGGTCTGGATCACGCCCTTGCCGCGAACCGTCGCTGGCGTCGAAGTGAACTCGAACCGGCCCTGCACCGAAGCGCTGCCTGGACACACCATGTCGTAGCGCGTCGTGTCGCCGGAATGCCGCAGGCGCTGGTAGCGACAGTTGCCATGGTTCGACCTGCGCTCGGACATCGATACTCCATAGGTGACATCTGCCCGCGTCAGGCACAGGCGAGTGGTGAGCGCGGGCAACGCAAATGGAACGCCACTGACAGAAGAGGTCATGGTGTATTCCCACTTTCCGGGTGACATGGCCTCGGCATACGAAACGCCGGTCGGGCTGCAAGCGAGTAGCGCGATGATCAAGGTACGCATGTTCATGAAGAGGCCTCCACGGCAAACGGAAATTCCACAAGCGGGTTCGAATCCGAACGGACAACAGCGAGGCCCGGAGCAACCGCCGGCTATTGGCTCACCAACTTCAGCGCACGCTGCAATACCGGATCGTCCTGCGCCTGCACCAGCGGTGTCGCGATCGCGATGTCGGGCACTACGCCACGTGCCTGCAGGTCACCATTGACCCGGATGATGTGGGCCTTGGGAAAACCGACGGTGATGCCGGTGCGCGTCAGTTGGAACTGCTCCATCGCGCCGTACGTGGTCACCAGATCCGATGTCTCTTCGCCGAGGATATGGGCGAAGCCATAGTCCTGCGCCAGCGCTGCAACATTGGCGGTGTTCGAATACGAATGCCGGTTGATCAGCATGAACACCTTGCCAGCAAAACGCTTGCCCTGGCGAGGCTGTGCCAGCGCTAGATCAAAAGAAAATTTCTCTCCGTTCTTGTGTTGCGCGTATCCCGCGGCGAGCTGATGCGACATTGAACCAACGGCACTGTGCGCCAGGCGCTTGGCGTTGGACTGGGTCGCGGCGCTGCTCACCTTGATGCGAAAGTCCGACGTGAAGCGAAATGGCCTATTGGCAAACCAACCCAGCATGACATCGCTGAATGAATTGTCGCCGCCCGGGTTGTCACGCAGATCGATCAGCAGCTTTTTGGCGCCAGCCTGATCAAACTGGATAAAGGCATTATTGATGAATTGGACAAAGCTGCTGTTGTCCCATGGATCGGTGGCGCCTTCGTCATTGTTGTAGAACGGCCCCGGGCGCAAATAGGCCACGTCATCGGCCAACATCCGCGCTTCGCGCTTGTTCCAATCCAGCTCCAGAGTCTGCGCCTGCTGTTTCAAGAACACGTCGGCCTGGCTGCGGCTTCGCGCCAACACCGGGGTGGCGCGCTTGCTGCCATCGGGTTTTCTGACGGTCGCGACAAAGCGCTCGCGCTCGCCCCAGACCTGCCACAACAGCCCAGGAAAACGTTGTTCCAGCAAAGTGTTGAGCATGTACTCGTGGTCGGCTGAGACGTGCTCACCCAGTTGCGAAAGAATTTTCTTCATCGGCTCGCCGTCGAGCGCGATCAGCTCGTCTCCGGCCGCGATGCGCCCGTTGCCGCTCAGATTGCGCACAACATGAACATGGCCATCTACAACGCGGATGTGCAATGCAATGGCCTTGCCGCCGGCGACACGAAATCTCTCGTAAGCAGCCCCGGCCTCATCGATGCGCGCGTGCGCGATGCGACCGTGGGCTACGAAACGCTGAAAGGCCAACTGCAGTTCAGACAGCCGCATCGGTCGGTCGAAGCCTTTGCGCATGCTGGCGTAGAACGCGTCGTATTCGGGCTTGGCGCGACGCGCGTACAAGTCGTAGTGTGAAGCACGCAGCCGCGTGTAAAGTTCCTCGAATTCGGCGCGCACATCGCGCGCGCTGAATTCAGGGTCGAGGACTGTCGCTTCAGTCGCGGCGGTTTTCGCCACAGTCGATCGGGTCACTGCGGTTTCCGCGCTGTGACCGGGGTTCGTCGCCGTCAGCAACACACTGGCGAGGAGTGCAATGATAGGCAGGGACATAAAGACTCCTTGGTTGGGCTGAGCACCCGCCGCGGTCGCTGCTGTCAGGCCGGGCGGGAGCGGCATCCTGAATCACCAACACCCTGAAACCCATGAATATGCCCTCTTTTTTTCCTGACCAAATCCTTCGCAAGCCGATTGTCTTGCCTGGCGCGAGCGCATTGCGCTGCCCTGCGCATTATCGGTGCGCACCCTACGCTGGAATGTTCCCGGCAGTCGAGTGCCGCGCATGAACCAGGCCGCTGAACCAGATGAGCTGTTCTTCGGCGAGTGGCACGCGCGCCGCGATTCAGGCGAGTTGAGCGGTGTCAGCGGCAGCGAACACCTGGAACCCAAGGTGATGGAGTTGCTGCTGTTGCTCGGTAGCCAACCCAATCAAGTGATCTCCCGCGAAGCCATCATGCAACGCCTGTGGCCGCGACTGGTGGTTGGTGAAGACACCTTGGCGCGCGCCGTCTTCAAACTGCGCAAGTCCCTGGGTGACGACGCCAGGCACTCGCGCTACATCGAGACCATCCCCAAGCGCGGCTACCGTTTCATCTACCCGCTGCAGCCGACTGTCGCCGAAATGCCGGCATCGGTATCGACGCTTATCACCGAGGTCCACGAATCGTCTACACCGCGGTGGTCGCTGCGCCGTCGGCGCATCGCAGCTGCGGCAGCGGTCTCGTTTGCGCTGTTGCTGGGATGGTCGACGTTGCATCGTCAACCCCAGGTGACACCCTCGGACGATGTCAAAACGCTGACCGAGCGCGCCAACGATTTCTATTTTCAGTATTCGCGCGTCGACAACGAAGCCGCGATTGAATTGTTCGAGCGCGTGGTCGCGGTGCATCCAGAACACGCGCCGGCGTATGCCGGCCTGGCCAACGCGATTGCGCAGCGCGAGGTGCGCTGGCCCGACGCCGGTGCACCTGGCGCCACCGAGTTCACCCGCCTCGGCGATGCGCTCAAGCATGGTCACACGCGCAGCGACAAGGCGCAGCGCGGATTGCTGCGCGCAGCCCAGCTGGCCGAACGCGCCGTACAGTTGGCACCACGCGACGCTGCCGCGCACAAAGCACTCGGCTTTGTGCGCAGCGTACGTGAAGATTTTCCCGGCGCACTTGCAGCGTACGGCCAGGCCGTTGTGCTCGATCCCGACGCATGGGGCGCGATGATCAACATCGGCGACATTCTGCAAATCACCGGCCAGCCGGGACAGGCACTACCGCACTTTGAATCTGCCTTCGCCGCCATGACCCGCGTCTATCCACAACAGACTGCGCGTATTCGCCCATGGTATGCCGAACTCGCCATGGTGATTGGCGAACGTCATCAGGAGTTGCACCACCCGGCAGACGCCGAACGCTGGTATCGGCGCACGCTGGATATCGCGCCCTTCCACCCCAAAGCGACCGCTCGTCTGGCCGCACTCTTACGCGAAGGCGGGCGAAATGACGAGGCAGAACAATTGTGTGGGCGACTGCGCCAACGCGTCGGCGCTGATCAGGGGTGCGTCGACGCGTTGGCGCGCAGTGGTTGATGCATCTGCTGATTGATCCAGCCGCAGGCACCAAGCGCATCGATCTACGGGCGGGTCGTAGCCGCGCGCGCGGCCAAGCCGCGAATCAACAGCACCAAGCCGAACCACAACAAGCTGCATGACACCGCGGTCCAACCCGCGACCAGCCCCAGTCGTTGTGGCGTCATCTCCCTGAAAAATGCCTGGCCATCGCCCTGCGAACTGACATAGACAATCGCACCGAGGACCCAGAGAGACCAGACGGTCAAACAGGCAGTGCCTCGCGCTAAGAGTTTGGTTTGCGGCTTGGTGGACATGACGGCCTTTGGCTTCTCAAAACCCGCATCGTAGTTGGCTCTCCCCCCATCAGACAGTGCCGCAGGGCTCGCCACAGCGCTATCGTTAGTAAACTGGGAACGGAGGCTGGGATGAGTGAGGTCACCGAATTGCTGGAGAAGGCTCGTGCCGGCGAGCAAGGCGCCTGGGATCGGGCGGTTGCCCTGGTCTATCAGGACCTGAAGCGGATCGCGCGCTCGGTGCTGGGCGGTGGCGGTAGTGCGACGCTGGATGCCACCGGACTGGTGCATGAATGCTATGAGCGCATGGCCCGCCAAGAGGCGTCAGCGGTCAATAACCGTGCGCATTTTCTGGCCTTGGCAGCGCGCGCGATGCGCCAGTTGATGCTGAATCATGCGCGCGACAAGATCGCGGCCAAGCGCGGTGCCGGTGCGGTACATGTTGATATCGATGACGTGATGGACGCCGCGTTTGTCGAGGCGCGTCATTTGCTGGAGCTGGACTCGGCCCTGTCGCGGCTGGAAATCGAAAACCCGGATTGGGTACGCGTGGTCGAGTGTCGTGTCTTTGCCGGCATGACCGAGCAGGAAACCGCCGATGCACTGACGCTGCCGTTGCGCACCTCGCAGCGCGCGTTTGCCGAGGCGCGGGTGCGGCTCACCGAGTTGCTGGCCAATTGATGCGGCGGTCGCGCTAAATACGTTGCACAGGCGGAAATCGACACACTTCAGGGTTTATCCCACTACCACCGCTTCGTTTCCGGACCCTTGGCGCATGAAAGCACTCGATCTGCTCGAGCCCGGACGTCTGCTCGGCGGTGTACTGATTCAGGAATTGTTGGATAAACAACAATCACCGATCACCTCGGGTACGCGGGTCGGCGCTTACCGCATCGTGCGCGAACTCGGGCGCATTGGCACGGGTCGCGTCTATCTTGCCGAACGCGGGCTTGCCGAACGCGGGGATGACGAATTCCAACGGCAGGCGGCGCCGAGGTTTCTGGTTGCCGTGGGCTCCGAGGTCAGCGTCGAACTATTCCGTCGCCAACAGCAGCTTCTGGTTGAACAGCATCATTCCGATCAGACACGCATGATCGACCGCGGCCTCGATGACCGTGGCCAGCACTGGCTCGCAATGGAGTTGATTGAGGGCAGCTCATTCGACCAGCATTTCCTGCATACCAAACCCGATGTCTGAAAAGGGTGGCGGCTGCGACCCGGGAACCGTGGCCAGTGTCTTGCTTGAAGTTTTCGATTGTTTGGCGGGAGCGCGCGGGAACCCGGGTTTCTGAACTGTGCGCACCCTGCAAAAGCCTTGCGACCAGCGCAAGCGTTGCAGTCGGTGCTCCCATCCAGCCAAGGATTCGCCATGCGCAGTTTCGGCAATATTTCGCTCATTTTGAGCATTCTGATTTCGGCTACGTTGGTCAGTCGCGACGCGCACGCCGAGACAATGGCCGTGACCATGGGCACCGGCGCCTTGGCCTGCGCGACGAATTCTGGAACAGTGCGCTGTTGGGGCACAGCGAGCAACAACGCACTGGGCAGCAGCGCGCTCGAGAGCAACCGACCGCTGCTGATTCCGCTGATCACCGACGCGATCGCCGTCGCCGTCGGGGTAAGGCATGGCTGTGCCCTGCGCTCGGGCGGCGGCATAAAGTGCTGGGCGACGGTCAGTTTGGCCAGCTCGGCAACGCCGCCAATCCCACGGCCCAATCCAACCCAGTCGATGTCGTCGGCCTTTCCGGCACGGCCACGGCGATCGCGCTGAACAATTCGGCCAGCTGTGCACTGATCCAAAGCGGTGCGGTGCAGTGCTTCGGTTCGGACGGTTTCGGACAGCTTGGCAATGGCCCCGGGTTCACCAACAGCAACACCGCGGTCGCTGTGCTGGGTATCAGCAACGCCATCACCATCAATGCTGGCGCAACACATTTTTGCGCTGCGCTCGCCGATGGCAGTGCCAGCTGTTGGGGCGACAACAGCAGCGGGCAACTCGGAGACAACAGTCTGTCGAGCCGCGAGAGCCCGACCCCGGTCAGCAGCTTGAGCGGCGTTCAGACCATCAGCGGCGGCGAGTTTCACACCTGTGCTGCTACCAACACTGGTTTGAAATGCTGGGGCAATAACTTGTTCGGGCAACTCGGCGACGGTACTTTCGTTTCCAGCCTGGTGCCGGTCGCTAGCTCCGCTGTGGGCAGTGCGACCATCACGCGACTGGTCGCCGGTGGGCGTCACAACTGCGCGCAATTGAGCAGCGGCAGCGTGTCGTGCTGGGGTCGCAACTTCGACGGGCAGCTCGGACAGTCGGACAATTCGGTCTTCAGCATTTCCGCGCTGGCCGCGCAGGGCTATCCAGGTACGCCGATCGGACTCGCCGCTGGCAATGCAACCACCTGCGCACGCTTCAGCGAGAACGACATTCGGTGCTTTGGCTCCGGCACCTTTGGTCAACTTGGCGATGCGCGCACCCGACGCTGGAAGACACCGGTCGATGCCAGTCTTCCGGTTGCCGCGGACCTGGACATGGGCAGTCAGCACACCTGCGCGCGCAGTGACAGCAGCTTGCAATGCCTGGGCTTCAATGGCGCCGGTGCGCTCGGTGACGGCAGCAACGCGCGCCGCCTTGCGTTGAGCGTTGTAGTCGGCAGCAGTGGCGCCGGCAGCACACTTGCGGCCAGTGAAACACAAACTTGCAACTACATCGCCAACTCCAGCAGTAGCCAGTGCTGGGGCCGCAATGAATCAGCGCAACTGGGCACCGCAGCAGCATCCAGCCAGGAACCGAGTGCGGTCAATGCGCCGCTGTTTGGCGCGGGGCGGCAATTCGTACAGATTGCGCTCGGGACGTTCTTTGGCTGCGCCTTGCTTTCCGAGAACGATGGCGCCGGGCCAGTGCAACGCGTACGTTGTTGGGGACGCAACAACGAAGGCCAGCTTGGCAATGGCAGCACCAGCAGTGGACTCGCGCCCAGCGCTACGGTGGTCAGCAACCTCGTCGAGCCAATTGCCATCGGCGCCGGGGAACTGCATGCCTGCGCGCTGGAAAACGCAGGCACGATCAAGTGCTGGGGCAACAATGTAAACGGACGACTTGGCACCGGCGACTTCAACCCGGCGTTCTCACCGACGCCGCTGGCAGTGATCGGAATCAACAATGCGGTGCAACTTGTGGTTGGCCGCGACGGCGCGCACGCCTGCGCGCGACTGAGCGACGGCAGCGCAAAATGCTGGGGTTTCGGTAATCTCGGGCAACTGGGCAATAGTGCCTTCGCCGGTTCGCCAACACCGGTAGTGGTGACCGGACTGACTGGAACCCAGGAGCTGATCGCCGGCAACAGACACAGTTGTGCACTGCTGGCAACCGGCGCGGTCAAATGCTGGGGCGCCAATCAGTTCGATCAGATCGGAACGCCGCCCAGCGCCGCCTACAACGTGCCTACCACGGTCACCGGCCTCAGTAGCGCGGTGCTGGATATTGCCGGCGGCGCCCAGCACAGCTGCGCGCGTCTGGCCACCGGCTGGAAGTGCTGGGGCTACAACGGACACGGTGAACTGGGCAACGGACTGGCTGGCGTTGCCCTGCTGCCGGTGCGCGTGGCTGAGCTCGGCACGCTATTCATTGATGACTTCGAGTGATTGCACTGGCGTTGATCGTTGGCTGGCCCGGACATTTCATAAGGCGTCGGATCACCCGACCAGTTTGGTGCCAAGGTCGGATTGAGGGCATGAATCCCGGTTTCTGGACCGATCCCAAGCGGGGGAGTTAAATGCCGTTTGTTGCCCGCACTGGCACTGATCCTGTGTTTTTGCGCGTCGCTGGTACGAGCGGGTTCCGTCTCTGCAGCCGACACCGACAACGAGGAAAAAACCAGCGCGCTGAGCGCGAAACCCAATGCCTGGCTCATGACCTTGCTCCGCGCAACTCGCTCTCCAATCGTTGACGCTGCTGGTGCAATCGCGCCAGGTTTTGATGCGCGGCCAGCAACAATGCGATGGCCGCCGCGAGAAACACCACACCTGTGCCGGCCGCCAGAAACGCAGCCGACGCACCCGTAGCGAAACCGGCAGCGAATGCCGTTGCAGTAAACACCGCCGAGAACGCGACTGCCATGCGCCCGGCCACGATGCGATGACTCGCCAACAACGTCCAGCGATTGCGCAGCACCCAGATCGCATAAACCACCCAACTCAGTGCCATCGCCAGCATCACGGCGAAGGCGAGGGTGGTGCGCGTCGGCAATGCGGGTTCGGTGGCCAGCAACGAAGCCACAACAATGCTCATTGCCAGCGCCGCCAGCAGCAATGCGACATGGCCGAAGCGCGCGCGCGGCGACAGCGCCTGATCGGTAAGTTGTTGCAGGGCTGCATCGAGTTGCGGCGATGGCGCGGGCTGATGACGGTTCATAGAGTGATCTCCTGTTGGTTGAGTTGGTCGCGCAGCGAGCGCCGTGCGCGAAACAGCCGTGACTTGACCGTGCCGACCGGTATCAACAATGCAGCAGCGATTTCGGTCAGCGAAAGTTCTTGCAGATAAAACAACGTCAGCAGGTCGCGCTCCGGCATCGGCAGCAAGGCCAGCCCACGCTCGACCGCCGCCCGCGCCTCTTCGCGATCAGCGGAAAAATCCTGCATCGCGATATCGCCAATGTCGAACTCGGCATCCAGCGGCATCGCATAGCGCGCACGCAGTCGATCGATCAGCGTGCGATGCGCAATACCAAACAACCAGGAGCGCAGCTTTGTTGTGTCACGCAGCTGTCCGATGCCGCGCACCACACCGATCCAGATTTCCTGCACCAAATCATCGGCCGAATCCGCGTCGCCACTCACGCGCAACACGTAGCGTCGCAACGGCTGTGCCCAACACCGAATCAATTCATCAAACGCTGTGCGCTCGCCAAGCTGGCATCGCACTGCCAGCAAGGCGTCTGCGTTGGCTCTATGTTGTGGACTACTGTTCACCGCACCGCTCCCGCTGCATGGTCCGCCATGTAGTCGGAGCATCGCGCAAAAGGTTCACAGGTGGGTCCGCGCTGCGCGCGGACCCTTTTCCGGCCCCGCGATTGAGGCAAATCCGCTGGCACGCGTCTCCACACATTTACGCCGCAATGCAGGCATACTCTGCGCTTCACTCGCTGACGCAGCAGGGGCACTCGTGCCCAAGGACCGGCGTCGACCCAGCCAACTTTGATTTGGGAACCCCAAATATGATCACGCAGTCGCCGATAATGAAGAGTTTTCATGCCGGATTGTGCGCAACCGCCTGCGCTCTGCTGGCGCTTGGCGTTGCCGGGGCAGCAGCAATTGCTGCGCCGCAAGACAGCAGCGCCAAGGTCGATCCGACCGTGTTGCAGACTTTGGCCGCGGCGCCCGATGATCAAGTCAAGGTTCTGATCAAATTGACCGATCAGGCAGACCTTTCAGCGGTCGCCCGCATCGAAGATTGGAGCGCGCGTGGCTGGGCTGTCTACAGTGCGCTGCGTGGCACCGCCAACAATACCCAGCCTGCCGTGATGGAACGCGTAGCCGTGGCCAGGGCGCAGGGCAAGGCGGCCAATGCGAAGTCGTTCTGGATTGTCAACATGATCGCCTTGAGTGCCGATCGCGCAACGATTCTCGATCTTGCTTCAATGCCGAATGTCCGCAGCATTTTTCCTGCAGTCAAGCTCGAGTCACCCAATCCGGTGCTCGAAGCACCGACCGCACCGCTCGCCATCGAATGGGGTGTGGCCAAGATTCGTGCATCTGACGTGTGGACGACCTATGGGACCACTGGCGCTGGCGTGGTGTTGGCCAATGTCGACACCGGCGTACAGTTCAACCATCCCGCGCTGGTCAATCAGTATCGCGGCAACCTTGGCGGCGGCAACTTCGATCACAACTACAGTTGGTATGACCCGACCGGCGCCAGCGCTTTTCCCGCTGACAGTAATGGGCATGGCACTCATACCATGGGCACCGAAGTGGGCGCAGATGGCGGCGTCAATCAGATCGGTGTCGCACCGGGCGCAAAGTGGATCGCCGCGTTCGGCTGTTGCCCGTCGAATGAGGCCTTGCTTGAAGCCCAGCAATTCATGCTGGCGCCGACCAACCTGGCCGGTACCAACCCGAATCCGGATTTGCGTCCGCAGGTGCTTAATCAGTCCTGGGGCGGTCCAGGCAGTAGTGAAATCTTCGAAGAAGTAGTGGCCGCGGTGCGCGCCAGCGGCATCTTTCCGGCGTTTGCTGCGGGCAACAATGGCTCGGGCACGCCGGTCACCGGCTGTGGTCGCTTGGGTTCACCCAGCGACAATCCGTCCGCCTTCAGTGTCGGCAACACGGACATCAATGACCTGATTTCAAGCTCATCGTCGCGTGGACCCAATCCCATCACCGGCAAAACTGGCCCCGAGGTATCGGCGCCCGGTTCGAATGTGCGCTCCAGTACCCCGGGCAGCACCTACAGCAATTTCACCGGCACCTCGATGGCTGCGCCGCATGTCGCCGGAGCGGTGGCGCTGCTGATCGCGGTTGAGCCCAAGCTCAAGGGGCAAATCGAACAACTCGAAGAGTTGCTGCGCAAAACTGCCGTTCCCCTGACCAGCACGCAGGCTTGCGGCGGGGTGCCCGGCAGCCAAATACCCAACAACGTCTTCGGCTGGGGCCGCATCGACGTCAAGGCCGCTGCCGACATGATGTTCCAGGCCGGCTACATCCAGGGCACCGTGACCGTGGGCGGCATCGCCACTGCTGGCGTGCCGATTACCTACACCCGTCTCGGCGATACGCTGACGACATTCAGCGATGCCAGCGGTGGCTATCGTGTGATCGCCGGCGCGGGCAGCTGGGCGATGATCGCCAACCGCCATGGCCAAACCATCAGCGCGCCGGCGGTGGCGGTGACTCAAAGTGCAACGACGATTCAGAACTTCGCGCTGCCGGCGGCGACCAGCTTTGCAGTCGATGGCACTGTCACGCAGACCGGCACTGGGGTCGGTATCGCCGCGCTGGTAATGGTCGCCAATCAGGACTCGCTGGCGCCGGTGTGGGCTGCTGTGGGCACAGGGGCATACAACATCACGCTGCCGACCGGCACCTGGGATCTGGTTGCGATGCATCCGGGTTATCAAACCGTCACCCAGACGGTGAGTGGTGGCAGCACGGTTAATCTGCAGATGACGCCGATTGCCAACTACGCCTGCCTGGATAACACCGATATTGGCGGCCCGGTATACAACTGGGTCGATGCCAGCGATGGCACTGCCTTCCCGCTCGACGACGACATCAGTTCCAGTGCGCAGACTTTGCCCGGAACGTTTACCTATTTCGGCAATCCGTTCACCACCGTGCGCATCAATTCCAACGGCTTTCTGTATTTCGGCACCACCACATTCAACACGGCGAACATGTACCTGCCATTCGAAGGCAATCCCAACAACGACGTCATGGCCTTGGGCGAAGACCTCAATCCGGCACTCGGTGCGCAAGGCACCATTTTCGCCAAGACCATCGGTACCCGTTATGTGGTGCAGTACCACCAGGTACAACATTGGGCCAGCGGCTTCCCGGAGACTTTTCAGATCATCCTGGACACGGCCACCGGCCAGATCACGTATCTGTACAACACTTTGTCCAATCCGGAATTCACCACAGTGGGCGTGGAAAACAGCAGCGGCAGCGTGGGGCAGACCTACTCATTCCGCAATTCGGCAAACCTGGTTCCTGGCCGCGCCGTGCAATTCACGCCGGGCACTGGCAATGCGATCAACTGGGGATGCGATCACGCGCTCACGCTCACGCTGTCGGATGACGCCGATCCGGTCCCTCCCGGCGCCACCGTGAGCTACAACATCCGCTGGAGCCTCACCGGATTCGGTGGCTCACCACAGACCGCATTGACCGCCTTGGTGCCAGCCAATGCGACCTTTGTATCGGCATCGGGCGGCGTGACGCCGGTCGGCAACGTACTGACCTGGAACCTCGGCAATCAGCGACCCAAAGCGCGCGGCACAGCTTGGTTCACGGTTACCGCTGGCAACGGTCCGCTGCTCACCACCTCCGCGACGATCAGTGATGCCGCCAGCGAAACCCGCAACGCCGACCAGACCACCACGGTCGTGATTGTCGACGCGGTGTTCCAGAACGGATTCGAATGAGCCACAGCGGCAACGTTGTGCATAGGCCAATTCAGGCGCAGCGGCAACATCCGCTGCGCCGATGAGCGGCAACTGCGCAGCGTTTGACCGTCAACGGGTCAAACCAGCAAACACACTTTAAGGGTTTGCGCGCTCGCGCGGCGGGCTGGCCAGCATAGTCACCTGCTCTCCGCCGTGGTGACGAATGCATAGGTCAGTGTGCTGCTCCTCAGCAGGGTATTGCCCAGCCTCAGCAGCTCGGTCACCGACGCTCCAAAGTGGATCGAATACGAGAAGTTGAACGCCGACTCGGAAGACAGTGTGGGCCCGTAATGGAACACACGGAGCGTCATGTTTTCAGTTTCACAACGGGACGTGGAGGACGGCTTCGAGTCTGCGTTGCCTCACCAATGCGAGCGCATCCATATCGCTGGCTTCAAATCTTCGTGCCTGAGCGGCAGATCTCCCACCACCCGCCCTCTCCACTATTCGGCCGCGCCGTCCGTCACCAGCGGTCCCGTCAGGAATTGCATCAGCCATTCGTTGCCGCGATGCGGCCAGATATGTCCGGCGTTGTAGCGGCCGTAGACCAGAGGCGCGCCGTCGGGGCCTGGCTTGAGCAACTGACAGCACGCGAGATACGCCACGGGTTTGGCAGTGGTTCGATTGTGCCGGACCAGGGCTTGCACGGTTTTGATCCAGTCTTCGTGGAACTCGGGATTTTCGCCGCGGCCGAATAGATACAACAGGGGCTTGGGTGCGCTGGCGGCGGCATATTCCGGCTGCACGGATCCGATGATGGTAAACGCTGCAAACGAAGCGTTGCGTTGCGCCATCAGCAGAAAAACGAAGTGGCCACCGTTGGAAAATCCCGCGACATAAGTGGACCGCGGCGAGGTGGGATAACGCCGGCCGATTTCGGCGAGCAGCCAATCGGTCAATTTCAGATCGCGATCCGCATAGGTACCCAGGCGATACTGCCAACCGCGCATCGGCGGCGTGGTATCGATGGTTTTTCCCTGTGGATAGACGACGATGGCCTGTGGCCAGTCGCGATGCAGCTTCACGGCCGTTGCGAACTTGTCGTTGCTGTCGCCGCGGCCATGAAACACCAGGATCAACGGCAGCGGATCAGGACCCGGATGCTCAGGCGCGTACACCAGAGCGCTGCGCTCGGCTCCGTCGATTTCGACAGTCAAAACCTGGCGTTTGGCGGTGGCGGCTGCCGGAAGTGCAAGCGTCAAAGCCATCAGGCACTGCGCGAAGATTTTGTTGCATCGGTTTGCCATTCAGCTGCCTCCTTGGTGACGACGGAGTCTGCCCGTCACGCCCGACGCAGCCACCAGGTTTGCATTATGCGCGCACTCACGTCCTCGAAAGAATGGTGTCGGTGATTGACGCTCAAGCGACCGCGTCGCCGCCCATCCGGATCTCGTGACAGAATGCGCGCTTCCGCCTCGATCTCGGATCCCGGATGCGCCAGTTCATGTTCGTAGTCCTTGCACTGTGCGTTGCGCCGTTTGCGCTGCGGGCGGAACCGATCGACACGCTGCTCCAAGTCGTGCGCGTGCACACCCAGGATGATGCGCTGATCGAGCGTCTCGGGCGTCGCCACACGCACATGATCGTCGACCGTACCAAGGGCATCATCGTGCTGGAAGCTGACGCCACCGATCTGGCGGTTCTTGCAGACGCGGGACTGAACTACGCAGTCGACGCCGATGCCACGGATGCGATGCATCGGCCCCTGCTGCGATCTATCGGCCAGGACGCTGGCATTCCCGGGTTCGCGTGTTATCGCACGGTGGCCGAGGCCAGGACGCGGCTCGACACGCTGGCCACGCTCTATCCCAATCTCGCGTCGGTGATCGATATCGGTGACAGCTGGGAAAAGTCAGCGGCGCAACCCGGTGGCGGCGAAGATTTGCGCGTGCTGCGTCTGACCAATGCGAGCAATGGATCCAGCAAACCGAAGCTGTTCCTGATGGGCTCAATCCATGCGCGCGAGTACGCACCGGCCGAACTGGTGCTGCGTTTCGGCGAATGGCTCCTGACTCAGTACGGCGTCGACGCCGATGCCACCTGGATCCTCGATCACCAGGAAGTGCACGTGCTGGTGCACGCCAATCCGGATGGACGCAAGAAAGCCGAGGCTGCGCAATCCTGGCGCAAGAACACCAACACCGCGTACTGCGGCCCGACCAGCAACAATCGCGGCGCCGACCTCAATCGCAACTGGCCGTTCAAGTGGGGCGCTGCCACCAATGGCAGTGGTTCCAGCACCAACCCGTGTGAGGGCACCTATCGCGGACCAATGGCCCAATCGGAACCAGAGACCGCCGGCACCGTCGCCTATGTGCGTTCGCTGTATCCGGATCGTCGCGGCAACGGCGACAACGACCCGGCTCCGCTCGACACCGAAGGTTTGTTCTTTGACATGCACAGCTTCTCCAAGCTGGTGCTGTGGTCCTGGGGCTGGAACGGTAATGGCCTCTCGCCCAACCACACGCAACTGGAAACACTCGGGCGTCGCTTCGCCTGGTTCAACAACTACACACCCGAACCCATCACCGACCTCTATCCAACCGACGGCACCACGGCAGACACGGTGTATGGCGAACTGGGCGTGGCGTCGTTTTCGTTCGAACTGGGCTCGGCATTTTTCCAGGACTGCGCGTCGTTGGAAAACAGCATCCTTCCGGACAACCTGCGCGCCTTGATCTACGCAGCGAAAACAGCGCGCGCGCCTTACCAATGGCCAGCGGGCCCGGAGGCCATGGCGATCACAGTGACACCGGACCTCGCGGTGAGCGGTGAACCCATCAGCATCGCCAGCACGATTGACGACACGCACTTCAGCAATACCCAGGGCGGCACGCAGTCGGCGCAGAACATCCAGAGCGCGAACGCCTGGATCGCCACGGCGCCTTGGCAGCCCGGCGCCAGCGCATTGCCGATGACAGCGATCGATGGTGCGTTCAATGCCTCCAGCGAGCAGGTTGCAATCAGTATCGACAGCAGTGTTCTGACGCCGGGTCGAACACTGGTCTATGTGCAGGGGCGCGACGTCGCCGGTAACGATGGCCCGGTGAGTGCTGCATTCGTCAACGTGTACGCTGTCTCCGAGGTGGGCACACTTTCCGGCGTCGTGCGCAGCGCCAGCGATGGACAAGTCATTGCAGGTGCGCAAGTCGCCGCAGGCACGTGGCGCTCGACGACGCAGGCCAACGGCAGCTATTCGCGAAGGTTGCCGACGGGCAGCTACGACATCGGCGCTACCGCGGCCGGCTTCGAGCCGTTGTCGCTGATCGGCGTGGTGATTGCAGGCGCCGCCAGTGTCGAACGCGACCTCACACTCTATTCCCTATGCAATCGGTTGACCGAAAATGCCGAGGCCGGCATCGGCGCCTGGGCTGCATCAGCGCCCTGGGCCATCAGCAGCGGCGTCACCACGCAGACCGGCTCACGTGCCTGGACCGACAGCCCGACCGGCAACTACGCGGCCAATGCCAACACCAGCCTGACATCGCCGCTGATCAATCTGACTGGCTATGAAAATCCGCAGCTGTCGTTCGACTCGTGGTGCGATACTGAAGGTGGCTACGATTTCGGCCACGTGGAAATCAGCAGCAATGGGGGTACCTCGTGGAGCCCGGCATTTCGTTGCGACGCCGATGCCACACTGCGCCGCGTGACGATTGAATTACCCACACTCGCCGACGCCGCACAGGCGCGCATCCGCTTCCGCTTCAGCAGCGATTCGGATGTGCAGCGCGACGGCTGGTACGTCGACAACATCGCCCTGGCTGCCGGCGGACCCAGTTGTCGTGCCACGCAAACAGGTGGCGATGCGGTGTTCGAGCACGGCTTCGAATAGAGATATTCGATCAAGGATTTCAACCCCGCAGCTGCGACTCGCTTCACCCCGTCGTTGCCCCGGGTGGCGGCTTGAAGCATCGGCGTCACAGGAGCGCGTCCACATGAAAATCACCCGTCGGTCTCGAATCACCTCGGTCGCGCTGATGCTTTGCCTGGTTGGTTGCGGCGACCAAGAATCAAACTCCGGCCTGAGCAACGCCGAGACGGCCACCGACCAGTGGCTTGGCCAGTGGAATGGACCCGAAGGAACATTCCTTCGACTCGCAGGCGGCAACGGGAACTATACGATCGTCATCCAGAATCTGGATGGTCCGCAGAATTTCCAAGGCAGCGCGGTGGGCGATCAGATCCAGTTCGAACGACATGGCGTAAAGGAATCCATTCGGGCGACGGATGGCGCCGAGACCGGCATGAAGTGGCTCGCCGACAAGTCCCATTGCCTCACGATTCGCCCCGGTGAAGGTTACTGCCGCGATTGATCGTCACAAATCCCAAGCGAGACGACCGATTCGATGACAGCACCCGCGCGCTTGAGCGCGTCCGCGCCATTCAGAACGTTCGCGCCATTTAGAAGGTCATGGAACCAAATTCACGCTGCAAGCACCAGCGCTGACCGCTCGCCGCAAAAAATTGTTCAATGTCCGATCCGATATCGTCGAACTCGAGCACCGCGCCGCGTGGCACCGCGCGCTCCTCGGCAATTGCGCTGAAATCGTCTGCCGATGGGCACAGGTCGAGATCGTCAATGCTGGCCTCGTCGAGGTCTTGGTCTACGGCCGTACGAGTCCAATCGGATTGGGACATCTCGGATTGGAACGTCGCCGACTCAGGCTCGATATCAGAGTTCGTGGATTGCAAATAAAGTGACTTCTTGTAATTGAGCATGGCAGCCTCTCCTTCGGGTTCGCTCCGCACTTCAATCAGTGCGTCTTGCGCCATCTCCCAATGCAGACTCGATGCCAACCGGGAAACTGCCCGCGTCTGCCGCCGTTCCCGCTTTCGCGGCGGCCTGTGAGCCTGCCTGGCACATGCACATTGCATGACACCGGCGTTTCCCCCAGCAAAATGCCTGCCTGAGATGTCGCACAGGCCGGCTGTTCTATCAAGCAATTGGACGCAACCTCTTCCACGGAGCGCACCCTGTCCGCTCACGCGATTGGGCACGCATCTTGCGGTGCCTAGGACTCAATACGGAGCGTCCTCAATGAATCAAATGACCAAAATTCCCTTCACCGAGATGCTGAAATCGATTCCTGGCTTCTTCGGCATCCGTCTTGAGGAGCAACCCGAACACACCGTGCTTGAAACCGTTGGCGAAGTCGAGATCCGCCGCTATGCGCCCAGCCTGTTGGCGCAAATCACCTTGCCCGGCAGTCATGATGAGGCCGTCGACGAGGCGTTTGATCGGTTGGCACGCTACATTTTCGGCGGAAATACCGACGGCGAAAAACTGGCAATGACCAGCCCGGTATACCAACGCCCTGCAACCAAAGCCATGCGCGAAGGGCAGGTACCCGATCGTTGGACAATTGCATTTTTCCTCGCCAACAACATGCAACCCCACGAAGCACCGCAACCCAACGACGCCGCGATCAAACTGGTAACCGTGTCCGAACACGTCGTCGGCGCGCTGCGCTACACCGGAAACAACTCAGACGAAAATCGCGCCGAGCACCGCCTGCAATTACTCACCGACCTGCAACGCACCGCGCGCTGGTCGGTCGATGAGGATGTGTACTGGGCACAATACGATGCACCGTTTACTGTGCCGTTCCTCAAGCGCAATGAAGCCATGGTGGCGCTCACTGCACGTTGAGAACATACCGGGCAGTCACATAGGTCGGGTCCCGCAAAGCGGTACCCGACATCGGCATGATCGTGGCTACAAAACCACGCGCCGTTCTCGGAAAGCCAGCCGGTGAGCCCCTTTTCCGCCGTCGCGGGTATGGCAGGGTAAGCATTGCACTTTGGTTCATGCATTGAGGCCTGGTCCAAGCGCAGGCAGGCTAGAGTTGCTCTACGTTGCTAAGCGGTCGCCCCATGCGCTTGGTCGCTGAGATCAATCGGATCCGATACTTTAGCTGGCACCTTCCCGAGGATTTTCACGTGCAAATCATAGAAGTGTTGCCGACATTTGATTTGAGGTCGACGCCGCACGCGGCGCTGTTGTTGATTGCGGGACTGAACTGCAGCGGCGTCGGTGCCGCCCAGGTCGATATTCCCGGTCCGGTTGGAAGCGGAAGTTTTGGCACCAGCATCGCATTGCTGCCGAACGGTAATTGGGTCGTCACCGATCCCTTGTTCGATGCGCCGGGGCCAGTCGTGGATGCGGGTGCTGCTTATTTGTATCGCGCCGACGGTGTGCTGATTTCGACCCTGCGCGGCAGCAGTGAAGGCGATCAGATCGGGTACAACGGCATCACGGTGCTCAGCAATGGCAACTATCTCATCGTTAGTTCGCGCTGGGCCAATGGCGCGGCAGTCCATGCTGGCGCGGTCACCTGGGGCGACCGCAATACCGGCATCAGTGGTGTCGTCAGTTCAAGCAACTCGTGGGTGGGCAGCCAGGCCGAGGATCAAGTTGGCAGCTACTACGGAGCGGCGGCATTGAGTAATGGTCATTACCTGATTGTCAGCTCGGAGTGGAACAACGGCAGCGTGATCAATGCTGGCGCCGTCACCTGGGCTAATGGCAGCAGTAGCAGCGGTGGTCTCATCAGTGCCAGCAATTCCCTGGTCGGCAGCCA